>JAZQNG010000075.1:0-43172 GCA_045627205.1 Lachnospiraceae bacterium | reverse complement strand
CGGCGGCGGAAAGATGAACACCGGTGTTCTTGAAATGTCAAACGTCGACCTTTCAACGGAGTTCACCTCGATGATTACGACACAGCGTGGTTTCCAGGCAAATTCGAGAATCATCACCACCTCGGATACACTTCTTGAGGAACTGATAAATCTTAAACGATGATACATGAGCATTAAAATAAAATAATTTTACCGACAGCAGGAGGCTGCTGTCGGTAAAATTATTTATCGTTTCCGGAGAATTAAAGATAATAATATGATTGATATTACAAAAATGGATGGTTCTGTTATAACCATTAATGCGGAATTGATTGAAACAATTGATGAAATTCCGGATACAAGGATAACTTTAACAACGGGAAAAAAAATAATTGTTAAAGAAAGTAGACAAAAAGTGAAAAGTTTAGTAAAATTGTATAAGCAGGAAATTTTTAATAAAGAATAATTGTTTCTGAAAATACAACTTTTGAAATATTAACAACAATTCATTGACGTTAGGTGGTGTGTGTGTTTGGATATAGCAACGCTGATTGGTCTCGTGGCGGCATTTATACTTATGATTTTCGGTATGGTTTTCGATGCCGATACGTTTTCTGTAAATTTCGGTGCGGTAACAGCCTTCCTTGATGCGCCTTCTGCACTGATTACGTTTGGTGGTGCCTTCATGGCAATCATGGCAATGTCACCAAGCCCCGGTGATTTCTTTAAGAGCCTTAAGACCTTTGGTCTGGCACTTAAGGTTACACCCTCAAATGAAGAGGAAACAATACGCTCTATCATAGATTTATCGAATATCGCCAGAAAAGAGGGCCTTCTTGCACTTGAAGAGGCTGCCGGCGGAATTGAGGATGAATTTATGAAAAAGGGCGTTCTTCTGATTGTCGACGGTACAGACCCTGAGCTTGTACGTTCGATTATGGAAACAGAACTGTCCTGCGTGGAGACACGTCATAAGGGAAATGTAAGCTTCTGGGAAAATCTTGGTGCGATGGGTCCTGCCTGGGGTATGATCGGTACCCTGATCGGTCTTATCAACATGCTTGGTTCCCTCGATGATATTGCAACCGTAGGTCCTTCAATGGCGGTAGCTCTTGTTACTACCTTCTACGGTTCAGTTCTTGCAAACTGGATATGTACACCTATTTCTTCAAAGCTTAAGGCAAACAATGATGTTGAGATACAGGTAAAAGAGGTTATGGTGGAAGGTCTTCTGTCTATACAGGCAGGTGAAAACCCCAGAGTTATTGAGGAAAAGCTGAAGTCCTTCCTGGCACCGGATGCGAGGGCAAATTTCGCATCATCTTCCGGAGGTGGAGAGGATGGCTAAGAAAAAGCAGGAAGATCCGCCGAAAGGCGCGCCCGCGTGGATGGCAACCTTCTCGGATCTGATGAACCTTCTGCTTTGCTTCTTCGTTCTTCTGTTTTCAATGTCCAGTGTCGATGCTAATAAATGGGAGGAGGTTGTAGCCTCCATGACAAGCGCCTTCAGTATTTTTAATGACGGAAGCACGGCAATAGGAAACGGTACTCTTGTTGGAAACGGTACAACGCAGATGTCCAACCTGGATGAATATTACCAGTCACTCGGGCAGAAGGCAACCGATAACAATGAAGATGATATGAGGGAATCGGGAAAGGGAAATAAGGACGGCAACAATCCCGACAACCCCAACGATAAACAGCCGGGACAGCAGAACCAGCCCGGTGGTGAGGGTGAAAAGACCCAGCCTGATGATGGTGAGGGTACAACTCCCGACGAGCAGGACGGAGAAGGTACGACTCCCGACGAGCAGGATGGTGAGGGTAAAAGGGACGAGGATAAGGAAGGCGGCCTTACCCTTGAGCAGCAGCTTGCACAGGCAAATCTTGAGGAAACAACACAGATGGTAGATGCCATCTCTGAAATGACGGAAAGATATAATATCAGCGGACTTATGGAAGTCGGCATGGACAAAAACGGAAAATACGTTGAAATAACAATCAGCGGTGCGGTCCTGTTTGATTCGGGAAAGGCTGAACTGAAGAAGGAATGTCTGCCGCTGCTGTCAAAGGTCGGCGATATTATGAAGGTATATGCGGGCCACAATGTGGAGATTATCGGCCATACCGACAATGTCCCCATGAAATCCTCTACCTATGAAAGCAATGATATTCTTTCAACCGCGAGGGCAATAAGTACCGCACAGTATCTTGTTAATGAAAAAAATGTTGATATTACCCATATGTCCTGGACGGGGCGCGGTGAATACGACCCTGTTGATACAAACGCTACGGCTGAAGGCAGGGCACGTAACAGAAGAGTAGAGATAAGAATCTACAATTCGCTGAATTCTGATTAAATGAATAGGAAGGAGCCTGCATTATGAAGAAAAATATGCTTGCCATGCTGATACTTATTGTCTGCATCGTCAATCTGACGCTGACAGCCTATACGGTATTTACGGTAGTTCCGAACGCACAGAGAACGGATACACTCATTACAAAGATACTTCAGATAATCGATCTGGAGCTTGAGTCTCCGCTTCCTCAGAATATAAATGTATCTTATTCGATTGAGGATATTGAGAAGTATGAAATTGATGAGATGACAGCAAACCTTTCATTAGGTCCTGACGGAAAGCAGCACTATACAAAGATCAGTGCGAGCCTTACAATAAATACCAAGGATGAGGATTATGCTACACTGAATCCTAAGGTTGATGTAATGAAGAGCGATATCATTTCAATCATAAAGACTGATATTTCAAGGTATAACAATGAAGAGCTTGTTGCTCCGGATACAAAGCAGCAGCTCAAGGATCAGATCCTCAGCGATGTCCAGGCATTGTTTAATTCGAGATTCATTGTTGACTGTACGATAGATTATCTCATTTCGTAACAAGGAGGACCGGCAATGGGTGATGTATTATCCCAAAGCGAGATAGATAACCTGCTGGCTGCACTGAGCAGTGGTGAGCTTGATGCGGATGAAATTAAACAGACCAATGACAAAATAATCAAGAATTACGATTTTAACAGACCTTCCAAGTTTTCCAAGGAGCATCTTCGTACGCTTGAGATTATTTTCGAACACTACAGCCGTCTGCTTTCCACATCCCTTCCCGTTTATCTCAGAAAAAACGTGCAGGTTGAGGTTATAAATGCCGAGGCACAGGTATATCAGGAGTTTACTAACGCCCTGTCAAATCCGGTGCTTCTTGGAATTATTGACTTTGCGCCTCTTGAAGGTAATATTATTATTGAGATTGCCGACAATATAGGCTATGCTATAGTAGACAGGATGCTTGGCGGTGTCGGAGCCCCGCTTGAAAAAAGCAGGGAGTTTTCCGAGATTGAGCTGGCGATAATAGAGCGTATTTTTACGGTTGCGACGAATCTTCTTATGGATCCGTGGGCAAATGTGGTCAAGCTTGAACCCCGGCTTCAGCGTATTGAGACGAATTCACAGTTCGCCCAGATAATATCTCCCAGTGAGATGGCCTCCATCGTTACCATGAATATGCGTATAGGAAATACCGAGGGAATGATAAATGTGTGTCTTCCCTATGAGGTTCTTGAACCGGTTATCGACAAGCTGAATACAAAGTACTGGTACTCGACGGTAAAGGTTGCCGACAGTGTTTCGCATAAGGAGGTTATCGAGGTCGCTATCGCAAGAGCCAGGATTCCCATTAAGGCCGTTCTTGGAAAAAGTACGATTTCCCTCAATGATTTTATCAATATCCAGAAGGGCGATATTATAAAGCTCGATACAAAGACAAGCGACCAGCTTTCGGTTTATGTAGGAAATATGAAGAAGTTTTTAGCACTGCCCGGGTCATCGTCAGATTCCTATGCAGTTAAAATATCACAAGTAATTAAGGAGGAAGAATAGCCAATGGACGGCATGCTTTCACAGGAAGAAATTAATGCGCTGCTCAGTGGAATGAGCGAGTCCTCAGGCGCTTCATCAGACGCTGCGGGTGGTTTGGGCCGGACTCTTTCCGATGCCGAAAAGGATGCAGTCGGTGAGGTTTCCAATATCAGCATGGGAACGGCGGCAACTACGCTTTCCTCCCTGCTGAATCAAAAGGTCAGCATTACCACTCCTCAGGTAACTTATTCTACCTGGGATGGGCTTATGAATGAATATAAGGACCCCTGCGTGTTTATACAGATTTATTACACCTCGGGGCTTGACGGAAATAATATCCTTATTTTGAGGGAGCATGATGTTAAGGTCATTACGAGCCTTATGATGGGGCGTGACGGCGAGGTCGGCGAGGGTGAACTGACAGAGCTTGAGCTTTCGGCTATCAGCGAGGCAATGAACCAGATGATGGGCTCTGCTTCAACGTCACTTTCCTCAATGCTTGACAAAAAAATCGATATCAGTCCGCCTACTGCCAGCCTTGTGAAAATCACGCAGGCAGTGAATGCTTCCGAAATAGCGGATTTCCTTTCGGACGAATTTGTAAATGTCAAATTCAAGATGGAAATAGGCAATCTTGTAGACAGCGAAATAATGCAGATGTATTCATTTGATTTCGCACAGAAGCTATACGAACAGTTTATGAATTACGCGACGGGAGGTGCACCTGCTACGGATTCCGGTTCTTCGATTTATTCCTCAGATTCATCATCAGGATATGAAGGTGCTGCATCGGCAGGGCGTATGGATGCTCCCGTGCAGGAACCTGCTTCTTCACAGCCCGCCTACGGGCAGCCTCAGTATCAGCAGCCTCCGCAGATGGCACCGATGGCACCGGTTCAGGGCGTTCAGGCACCGGTTCAGGGCTATCCTATGCCTCCGGTACAGGATGTTAATATTGCCCCCGTACAGTTCCAGCCCTTTGCTCAGGTGAACAATCCGCTTCTGAAGACCGAAAACATCGATCTTCTTCTGGATGTTCCGCTGGAGGTTACCGCAGAGCTTGGAAGAACCAGCAAATCAATAAAGGAAATCCTTGATTTTGCACCCGGTACCATCATTGAACTTAACAGACTTGCAGGCGAGCCGGTAGATGTCCTTGTAAACGGCAAGTTTGTAGCCAGAGGCGAGGTTGTTGTAATTGAAGAGGCCTTTGGTATCCGTGTAACCGAAGTAATAAAATGATACGTTACCGGAGCTGTGATTAAAATATGGTTGTTTAAACCTGAAAAGAGGAGGAGACTGCTGTGATTTTTCTTGATATTGCGGGAAATGCTGCCAATGCGGCAGGGGATACCGTTAAATCCGGTCTCAGTACTTATTCGGGTGGGATAGAAAGTGTTTTTAAATTAATAGGACTGATAATTCTTTGCGTAATCATAATTGTTGCCAGTTATTTTACAACGAAGTTTGTAGGCCGGAAGCAGATGGGACACTATGCAAGGAGTAATTTTAAAAGTCTTGATATCTACAGGGTAAACGGAAATAAATACCTTCAGATAATTCAGGTCGGTAAAAAATATTTCTGTATTTCCGTAACAAAGGACAATATTTCGCTTATTTCCGAGCTGAATGAGGAGGATATAGTAAACTGGCCTCCCGAGGCTAAAAATTCAAGCTTTAAGGATGTGTTGTCCAATATTACCGGCAAAAAGAAAAATGAGGATAAAAAGGTATCCGGAGGCGACTTTCCGGTTTACATCAATACTGCCGGAGACGAGACCGGAACAGAAGATGAAAATCAGTCTGAAGGCACTGAAACGGAAGATAAAAATTCGTGACATTTAGTTTGAGTTGTATTATAATTAACATATGAATAAAAATACTGGTAAAGGTTGATAGACATGAATAAACTGGTCAGCAGGAAAAAAATTTTGAAAGCTCTTGCATTTGGAATTTTTCTTGCGGCAATGTGTATGTTAACCTTTATTTGTGGTGCAGAAATAAAGGTCGGCGCTACTGAAACCGCCGGCGAAAAACTTATTACAGATTCAAATGAACCTACAGATGTGGATAACGACTATCTGGAGGGAAGCTTGGGAGGGCTCACATTCCAATTCAGCGGGGATGATACGAGCTCTCTTTCTGCTACTCTTCAGATTTTACTTGTATTGACGGTTATTGCGCTGGCACCGTCCATACTGATAATGCTCACCTCCTTTACACGAATAGTGATTGTGCTGCATTTTGTGCGAACGGCACTCGGAACGCAGACCACCCCTCCAAACCAGGTGCTTATCGGCCTTGCGCTGTTCCTTACCTTCTTCATCATGTCACCTACGCTTACCCGGATAAACAATGAAGCCATACAGCCGCTTGCTGCCGGACAAATCAGCTCCGAACAGGCACTGGAGCTTGGCATGGCGCCGCTCCGCGATTTTATGTTTGAACAGATGGACGGCGGTGAAAAGGACTTGCAGCTGTTCCTGGATATTGCAGGAATCGAGGAAGTAAATTCAAGGGACGATGTTCCCACAAATGTGCTTATTCCCGCATTTATCATCAGTGAATTAAGGATAGCCTTTATAATAGGCTTCCTGATATACATACCATTCCTGATAATCGATATGGTTGTGGCCTCAACACTTATGTCAATGGGTATGATGATGCTGCCGCCAACGACGATATCAATGCCCTTCAAGATTCTGCTTTTCATCGTAGCAGACGGCTGGGACCTGATTATCGGGCAGGTTGTACGAACGTTCTACTGACGGCTTTGGCGATAGACAGACAGAAAACGAAGCCGTGCATATTTTACAGCAAATTGACTTTAGCTATACTTTAGCTTATAAAAACGGAGGCTTTGGCAGATTATGAATGAAGAAATGGTTGTCACACTGATGCGTGAAACTCTTTACCTGATAATCAAGGTGTCTGCACCGGTACTTCTTGTGTCGCTTATTGTCGGACTTGTACTGAGCATCCTCCAGACAGTAACCTCGATTCAGGAGCAGACACTGACCTTTGTTCCCAAGCTTTTAAGTATTTTCCTTGTGGTTATGCTTTGCGGAAACTGGATTATGACAAGTATCAGTGAATATATGACGTATCTGTGTGAAAATTTTGACTCCTTTATACGGTGAAGGAGCGGCAGGGAGCATAAAGTCCGGTATATAATGAAATACGGAAAAAACAGATAAAGACCGGATTTATGTGTGGTCCGGCAGCAGTGGCTTGGAGGTTGGGCAATGACATTTACATTGGAAATGCTGGAATATTTTCTGGTAATCCTTATGAGAATATCAGGGTTTATTTTCACAGCTCCCTTTTTCAGCCTGAAAAACACTCCGAGAAGGCTCAAGGTCGGATTTTCCTTAGGCCTTGCACTGATAATATATACAATACTTCCTTACGAACCGCTGCAGTATGCCGGAGTGGTCGGATTTGCAATCGTAGTAGCGGAGGAAACACTTGCAGGCGTGATTCTCGGATTTCTGGCAAATGTCTGCTATCAGGTGCTCGGATTTGCAGGTCAGCTTATCGATACGGAGATCGGACTTTCGATGGTAAACGAGTTCGACCCGGTTACAAGCAGCCAGGTTACCATTACAGGTACATTTTATCAGTACGGGGTAATGCTCATTCTGATGGCCACATACATGCACCATTATCTTATCGATGCGCTGGTTGACAGCTTCAGGCTGATTCCTGTCGGCGGGGTTACGGTAAATCCGCTGATTTATAACGTGGCCGTAAAATATATAATTGATTACTGCGTGCTTGCCTTCAGGATAGTTCTGCCGGTTTTTGCAGCAATGCTGATTGTCAACACAATCCTTGCCATTATGGCCAAGGTTGCTCCGCAGATGAATATGTTTGTAATCGGTATCCAGCTTAAGGTACTGGTTGGTCTGGCAGTAATGCTTGTAATCATTGAACTTCTGCCCGGCGTGGCAGAGATGCTTTTTGATGAAATGCTTGAGCTTATGAGGCTGGCAGCCTCATATATGGGGGAGATATGAAAGACTTTTTATGGGCGGATGATATATATGTCCTTTCGTATCAGCCGCCGCTTGAACTGGACCTTCAGTTCTTCGCCAATGATGAGGGTGGAGAAAAGACTGAAGAGGCGACTCCTAAAAAGCTGGAGGATGCCCGGAAGGAAGGCCAGGTTGCAAAAAGTACCGAGCTTGTTACCGCAGTGGCGCTGCTTGCACTTTTTGGAAGCCTGAAGATATTTATTTCGTATATATCAGGCAGCTTTATTGATGCCTTCGGTTTATATTACAATTCCATCGAAACCTATTCGAGGGGAGTATTTAATTCAAATTATGCAACGGTATATATCCGTTCGGCAATGTCGGATACGGTTTTTGCCTGTCTTCCGATTTTTGCTGTTGCGATAGTATGCGTCATCATGGTCAATGTGCTTCAGGTCAAGTGGAAGCCTACAGGAAAGCCACTGACCCCTAAGTTCAGTAAATTAAATCCGATTAACGGGTTTAAGCGGATGTTTTCACTGGACAAGCTTATTGAGCTTGTAAAAGCAATAATCAAAATCGGTCTGATAGGATATATAGCCTACTCGACACTTGCGGATTCCGTACCGATTGTCAACATACTGTATGATATCGACCTTCGCGAGGCAATTGCGCTTATTGGTGACCTTGTCATAAATTTTGGCCTTAAGTGCAGCCTGATTTATCTGCTTGTCGGTGTTGCGGATTTCATGTATCAGAAATTCAAATTCGCAAAGGATATGCGAATGACGAAGCAGGAAATCAAGGAGGAGTATAAACAGACAGAGGGCGATCCCAAGATAAAGGGTCAGATCAGACAGAAAATGCGTGAGGCTTCACAGCGCAGAATGATGAAGAAGCTGCCGGAGGCCGACGTTGTCATTACAAACCCGACCCATCTTGCCTGTGCCATAAAGTACGACAAGGAGGAGGCGGAGGCACCTATGCTCATAGCAAAGGGTGCTGACTATCTTGCAAAAAAAATCAGGGAGCTGGCGGCTGAATATGATATTCCCATTGTAGAGAACAAGCCACTGGCCCGTATGCTCTACCACAATGTTGAACCGGACGAGCAGATTCCTCAGGAGCTTTACCAGATGACGGCTGAGGTCCTTGCATACGTTTATTCACTGAAGGAGTAGCATAAAACAGGAAATAAAGCCAAACAGAAACCGGAAATAACAATTTATTAATCATCAGGAAATAAGGCTTTACGGAAAATAAGGCTTTACCGAATATCAGAAAAAAGGGAAGGAGAAGAGAGGATGAAATTCAATTTTAAGAATCTGTCCAACTATATGGTTGGAATATATGTTCTTTGCGTCATCATCTTCTTCATCATTCCGATTCCCTCCGTACTTCTGGATGTTATGGTAGCGCTGAACATGTCTGTTGCGATGATTATCATGTTTAATGCGCTTTTTGCACCCGATGTCCTTCAGATGTCGAGCTTTCCTACAATCCTGCTTCTTACGACCATATTCAGGATTTCCTTAAATGTTTCATCGACACGACTTATCCTTCGTGACGGTGACCCCGGTACCGTTATTACGCAGTTCGGCTATTTCGTAGGTGGTGGCGACCCGATTCTTGGTGCAATCGTTTTCGTAATCATCATCCTGGTACAGTTCCTTGTCATCAACAAGGGTTCAGAGCGTGTATCCGAGGTAACTGCACGATTCACACTCGATGCAATGCCCGGAAAGCAGATGGCTATTGATGCCGACCTGAATACAGGTGCGATAACAGAGGAAGAAGCGAGAAAACGAAGGGAAAAGATTCAGGAGGAATCCACCTTCTTCGGCTCGATGGATGGTGCCACGAAGTATGTAAAGGGTGATGCCGTAGCCGGACTTATCATTACGCTGATAAACCTTGCGGGCGGTATTGCAATGGGTGTAATCAACGATGGAATTGAGGTTGCGGAAGCCTTTGAAAAATACGGACTCCTGACAATAGGTGACGGACTGGTAAGCTCGATGCCCTCGCTTATGATATCCCTGGCAACAGGTATGCTTGTAACGAAGGTTTCGAAGGATTCGGATATCGGAGACATGCTTGTTTCACAGCTGTTTTCAATTCCGAAGGTACTGTATATCGTTGGAATCGCGATGGTAATTCTCGGCTTTACACCGCTTCCGTTCCTTATATTCGAGCCCTTCGGCATAATATTTATCATTGTGGCAAGAAATATCGAAAAGAAGGTAAAGGCAAAGGCAGTGGAAACAGAAGTGTCTACGGAGGAGACCTCGGCGGACGAAATCAGGAAGCCGGAGAATGTTGTATCACTTCTTCAGGTAGACCAGATAGAGCTGGAATTCGGCTACGGAATCATTCCGCTGGCAGACTCAAACCAGGGTGGAGACCTGCTTGACAGAGTTGTACTTATCCGCCGTCAGATAGCGCTTGAGCTTGGCTGCGTTGTTCCTACAATCAGACTTCGGGATAACATTCAGCTCAACCCGAACCAGTATGTTATTAAAATCAAGGGTGTCCCTGTTTCGGACGGAGAAATCCTGTTTGACCATTACATGGCAATGAATCCGGGCTATGTAGAGGAGGAAATCACAGGTATACCTACCTTTGAACCCTCCTTCCACCTGCCTGCGCTGTGGATTACGGAAAGCCAGAGAGAACGTGCGGAATCCTATGGCTATACTGTTGTAGATCCGCCTTCCATCATTGCCACACACCTTACAGAGGTAATCAGACGCCATCTTGACGAGCTTCTCACACGTCAGGATGTGCAGAATCGTATCAACAATATTAAGGATACAAACGATACGCTTGTCAGCGAGCTTGTTCCCAAGCTGCTCAGCGTCGGAGAAATCCAGAAGGTGCTTCAGAATCTTTTACGTGAGGGTATTTCCATAAGGGATCTCGTCACCATTTTTGAAACACTTGCCGATTATGCGACAACAACCCACGATACGGATGTACTGACGGAGTATGTACGCCAGTCATTAAAACGGGCAATATCCGGAAAGTATTTCCCCAAGGGGGAGAAAAATGTTGTTGTTACGCTTGATCCGAATGTCGAAAAGGAGCTTATGGCATCAGTTAAGACAACCGAGCAGACCACATACATAAGCTACGACCCCGATAAGATAAATGTCCTGATGAAATCGGTTGAAACTGAAGTGAATAAGCTTGAGGAAATGGGAAGAAATCCTGTTGTGATCACATCACCGATTGTCAGAATGTATTTTAAGCGCCTGACAAGGGACTATTATCCGGACCTTGTCGTATTGTCCTACAATGAGATTGATTCCGATGTGGAGCTTCAGTCGGTAGGAATGGTTACGGCCTGATATGCTGCTAAAAGGATAAAAAGAGCTACTAAAAGATTAATCCATAATTTGGAGGACGAGGATGATAATCAAGAAATTCCTGGGAAATTCTGAAACTGAAGCAATTACGCTTGCAAAGAATGAATTGGGCAAGGATGCTGTCGTTACAAATGTCAGACAGATTAAGCCCAAGGGAGTGTTCAGGGTTTTCAAGAAAACAACATATGAGGTTACCGCGGCACTTGATGAAACTCCGCCAAAGAATGAGCTGTCGAGGCGTGAAAGCATCCGTGCAATGTTTAAGGATAATCCGGATATAATCTTTGATGATAAGGATACGGCTGCTTCAGAACGTGAGGCACTTAAGCCTTCATCGTATGCAGGTACGGAAAAGCTCGAGGAAAAAATATCAAATATAGCCAATATGCTTGAAAAGCAGATGAGTGAGCCGAAAAACGAGCCCTCGGAGGCTGCAAAGCCCGAAGAGGAGGCGGAGGCAAAGAATGTGACCTGCCTCCAGCTGATTTATAACCAGCTTACAAATAACGAGGTTGATGAAAAATATATCAACCAGCTGCTTGCTGAAATTGAGCCTACCCTGAAGAAGGATGCCTCTGTGGAAAACATCCTGTCCGGCATATATCAGAAAATAGTACTGAAGCTCGGCAAGACGGAGGTCCTTGGAATTTCACACGGAAAGGCAAGATTTGTATTCTTCATCGGACCTACCGGAGTAGGAAAAACCACAACAATAGCCAAGCTTGCATCAAAGCTGAAGCTTGACAGGAAAATGAATGTAGCCCTTCTTACGGCAGATACATACAGGATTGCCGCGGTTGAACAGCTTCATACATACGCAAATATCCTTCAGGTTCCGCTGAAGGTTGTGTATTCGGATGAGGAGCTGAAGGAAGCATATGCGGAAATGCAGAATTACGACATTATCCTTGTTGATACCGCCGGACGTTCACATCGTGACAGGCAGCAGCGCGACGATATCGAAAAGCTGATAAATGCCATTCCGGAGGATGAGAGGGATGTATTCCTTGTGCTGAGTGTTACAACAAAGTACAGGGATCTCATAAAGATTACCGAGACCTATTCGGAAATAGCCAACTACCGGCTTATTTTCACAAAGCTTGATGAAACCGATACACTCGGTAATATTTTCAACGTGAAGCTTTTAACGGGGGCTCCGTTGTCCTATGCTACCTTCGGGCAGAAGGTTCCGAACGATATCAGCCGGATTGATGCCCAGGCGATAGCAAAACAGCTGTTGGGAGGTAATGATTGATGGATCAGGCCGAACAGTTAAGGATGCTTGTGAACAAGCAGCAGAGTGAACAGAAAAAGACCCGGAAGGTTTCGCGTGTAATAACGGTTACAAGCGGTAGGGGCGGTGTTGGAAAATCAACGCTTACGGTAAATCTGGCCATACAGCTCAGCAGGCTCGGGAAAAGGGTAATAATCCTGGATGCGGACTTTGGCCTTGCGAATGTTGAGGTAATGCTTGGAATAAGGCCTGACTATAATCTGGCCGATCTGATGTTCAGAGGTAAGGACCTGAAGGATATAATCATGAAGGGACCCGAAAACATCGGCTTTATTTCAGGCGGATCGGGAATACAGGAGCTTTCCAGACTGACGCGCGAGCAGGTGGTTTATCTCGTCCAGAAGCTTTACGAACTGGATGAAATGGCCGATATTATCCTGGTAGATACAGGTGCCGGAATAGCCGACACGGTTCTGGAATTTGTATCGGCGAGCAACGAGGTTTTACTTGTTGCAACACCTGAACCGACCTCAATTACAGATGCCTATGCGCTTTTGAAGACACTCAACAGGAAAAACGGTTTTTCAAAGGATGACACAAGGATAAAGATGGTTGCCAACAGGATTGAAAATGCTGAAGAGGGCGACAATTTATACAAAAAGCTCGGACTTGTGGTTGAAAAATTCCTGAATATCGGGATTGAATATATGGGAGCAATTCCGAATGACCAGAACTGCAGCAAGGCGATAATGCAGCAGGAGCCCATCATACTGTCGCAGCCGGGAGCACCGTCGGCAAAGGCAATCTGCAATATTGCCGACAGACTGCTGAATCTTCCCGAAAAGGAAAATGACGGAAAGGGCATTGCCCAGCTGTTTAACAGATGGATGAAGAGCATTTACAGTAAAAAGAAAAAATAAACCGGCAGATATTTGAAGAGAGGTTGAACTGAAAATATGATTTCAAAGGTACTGAAGGTCGGGGACAGGATAGAGCTTAAAACGATATATCAGGCCCGGATTATCCAAAAAGAGACAAAAACATATACGAGTCAGGTGATGGATATCCTTGATGAGCTGAGAATGAATATTGCCGTACCTATCGAGGGTGGTCATCTTGTGCCTCTTGAAATCGGAACACGGTACGAAATGACATTTATGACGACCTCAGGCATTTATATGTGTAAATGCGAGGTCAAAAACAGACTGAAACAGAATAATCTGTATTTTCTGGCTGTTGAAATCATTTCAGAACTCAAAAAGGACCAGAGAAGGCAGTACTTCCGTTTGGAAAAAATCATACCGATGAAATTCAGGGTGATTTCAGAGATGGAGCAGAAGCTGAATGACTATCTTGAAAAAAAGGCATACCGTGACGACAGGGAGAAGAGAATAGCAATTGAAAAGCTTGAGGAGCTGAAAAAGGACTTCTATAATGCGACAATAGTGAATGTCAGCGGAGGCGGATTAAAGTTTACCTCGGGGTTCGGTGTGGATAATACCTCGATACTATACGTTAATTTCGCTTTTGATGATGGCTCAAACATAGAGGCGGATGCAAGGATAATAGGTGTGGGAAATCCAATAAATGACCCTAAAAAGTTTGAATACAGGGTTGAATTTATCAGGATTAAAAAGGAAACAAGAGAAAATATTGTTCGTTACGTATTCAGTGAGGAACGAAAACAGCGCCAGAAGGAGAGTGGCCTGTAATTGAGATGGAGGATGGGTTATGGCAAAGAAAATATTGGTAGTTGACGACTCTGCACTCATGAGAAGGGTATTATCTGATATAATATCAAAGGATCCCAGATTTGAACTGGATACATCTGCTTCAAACGGACTTGAGGCGTATGATATTCTGGTGACGGAGCCCGGGCGTTTTGATTTGATTATTCTGGACATCAATATGCCAAAGATGAACGGAATCGTTCTGATGGAAAAGCTTCAGGCAAAGAAGATAAAAATACCTGTTCTTGTAGTCAGCACGCATGCGAAGGAGGGCGTTACCGAGACAATCCGCTGTCTTGAGCTCGGTGCCTTCGATTTCATCACAAAACCCGACAGCTTTATGGAAATAAAGGGGGAATCTTTTGCAAACAGGGTTCTTGCAAATATATGTGCAGCCCTTAAAATGGCCATGCTTGATAATGCACCGCGTGAATCTCTTGTGAGGCTTTCGCAGCAGATGCTTCAGAATCCGGCTGCATCCGGGCTTACGGCGCAGGGAACGGTACAGGGACCGATGTCGTATTTTTCAACGCGGAAATACAATAAGCTTCCGCATCATAAGGTTGAAATGCACAAGCGTAAGCTTGTTGTCATATGCGCCTCAACCGGTGGACCGAAGGCACTTCAGCAGCTTCTTCCAAAGCTGCCGGAAAGACTTGCGGCTCCTGTTCTTCTGATTCAGCATATGCCTGAAAATTTCACATCCACCCTTGCCGAACGTCTTGATTCGGTTTCAGGGATACGCGTTAAGGAGGCAGAGGACGGCGATGTATTAAAAAACGGATGCGTTTATCTTGCTCGCGGAGGAATGCATCTTAAGGTAGTACACAAAAACAATGATTATTGTATCGAATTAAGCGATGAGGCTGCAAGAAGCGGCCTGAAGCCCTGCGCTGATATTACCTTTGAATCGCTTACCAATCTTCTGTATGACGATATAACCTGTGCCGTTCTGACCGGTATGGGAAGCGACGGGACACGCGGAATCGGCGAGCTGTGTGAGAAGAAAAATATGCTTGTTTTAGCGCAGAATGAGGAAACATGTACCGTATTCGGTATGCCAAGGATGGCAGTTGAGGCGGGAATAACAGACGAAGTGTTATCCATCGGACAGATTGCGGATGCGATAACGGAAAACATAGGCACATCGGCTTTTTAAGCCGGGAACGGAGGATATATCATGGATGTCAGTCAATATCTGGAAGTGTTTATTGAAGAGTCTAAGGAGCATTTACAGGCTCTGAATGAGCATCTGCTCATTCTTGAAAAGGAGCCGGCAAATGAAAATACAATTAACGAGATTTTCCGTGCTGCCCATTCACTGAAGGGCATGGCAGGCACAATGGGATATAAGAGGATGCAGCGTCTGACGCATGATATGGAGAATGTTTTCCAGGAAATCAGAAGCGGCAATATGACCGTGCGTCCCGAACTGACTGATGTTCTTTTTGAAGGTCTTGATGCATTACAGGAATATGTTGATAATATTATCGAAACCCAGGATGAGGGGACAAATGATAATCAGGACCTTATCGATAAGCTTGCAAAGGAGCTTGAAATAGGCCTTAACAAGGGTTCGGCTCCAGTAGAGGAAAAAAAGCCGGAGCCGGAAAAGGCTGAAGCCGCAGGTCAGGAACCTGCCGAAAAGGCTGAGGTTGCCGGTCAGATTGAAATTTCATATGCCGACCATGAGAAGGCAGCAATTATAGAAGGGGCAGCACAGGGCTTTACCGCATATGAGGTAAGGGTAGATATTCAGGAGAGCTGTCTTCTGAAGGCAGCCAGGGCATATCTTGTATTTAAATCACTCGAGGAGATGGGCGAAATCATAAAATCAGTTCCGGATGCCCAGACCATAGAGGATGAAAAGTTTGATTTTTCCTTTGCGGTTGTCATTCTTTCGAAGCAGTCCGCACCGGATGTAAGGAAACGTGTAATGAATGTTTCCGAGATTAAGGATGTTCTTGTAGAAAAGAGGGAATTTGAGGCAGCTCCCGAGGCTAAAGCACAGGCTGATGGTACGGGCGAAACCGCCGAAAAGCAGGCTGAAGGCGCTTCAACTCAGACGCAGGTACCTGCAAGGGCACAGACTCCCAAGAAGGCGGTTGTAAACCGTTCCGTACGTGTTGATATTGAGAAGCTTGACGATCTGATGAACCTAGTGAGCGAGCTTATCATTGTCAAGAACGGACTTACATCGATTTCCTCAGGTGATCTGAAGAGCGCCGAAAGAAGCAATTCCTTTAATGAGCAGATAGAATATCTTGAACGTATAACGACAAATATCCATCAGAGCGTTATGAAGGTACGAATGGTGCCTATCGAAAGCGTTGTAAACCGTTTCCCGAGAATGATAAGGGATCTTTCCAAAAAGCTTGACAAGCCTATGGAGCTTTACATGTCCGGTGAGGAGACAGAGCTTGACCGTACAGTAATTGATGAGATAGGCGATCCGCTGATGCATATATTGCGTAATTCTGCCGACCATGGTCTTGAAACACCGGAGAAAAGACGTGAACTCGGTAAGCCGGAGGTCGGCTCGATATTCCTCGATGCATATCAGGAGGGCAACAGCGTAGTAATCGAGTGCCGTGACGACGGTGGCGGAATTGATACGGAAAAGGTTAAGAGAAAGGCAATAGAAAAGGGCACGATTACGGCTGAACAGGCAGAAACCATGACTGAAAAGGACTTTATCGATCTGCTTTTCAGACCAAGTTTTTCTACCGCCGATAAAATATCCGATGTTTCAGGCCGCGGTGTAGGCCTTGACGTAGTAAAATCGAAGATAGAATCGCTGAGCGGTACCGTTGAATGCAGGACCGCACTTGGCCAGGGAACAACCTTTACCATCAGGCTTCCCCTTACACTTGCAATTATCCAGACGCTTATGGTTGTACTCGGCGATGAAAAATATGCCATTCCTCTCGGAAGCATTGCGACAATTGAGGATATTCCGAAAAATGAGATAAAGAGCGTTGAAGGCAAGCAGGTTGTAAACCTTCGCGGTACGGTTATTCCGCTTATAAATCTCGCAGACATACTGGATGTTGAAAATTCGGTATCAGAGGGTGACAACCTTACCGTTATAGTTATTGCCAAGGGTGATAAGCGCGCCGGACTGATTGTCGACGAGCTGATAGGACAGATGGAAATCGTTATCAAGTCGATCGGTAAATATATAAACAACAGCAAGCTGATAAGCGGCGCAACGATACTTGGCGACGGTGAAATTGCACTGATACTTGATGCCAATACATTAGTATAGGAGGTACACTATGGCTGATATTAATGTAGTTGAGATAAATGATTATAAGCAGTATATCGCGGTTGTAATTGATGGCGAGCAGTACGGAATCGACATAAATTATATTGATAATATTGTAAGAATGCAAAGGGTAACAAGGGTGCCGAAGGCTCAGACGTATTTTGCGGGAGTAATAAATCTCCGCGGTGAGGTTGTTCCGGTAATGAGTCTCAGAAAGAAATTCGGACTGTCGGCTGATGAATATGGCAACAAAACAAGAATACTCATTATTAAACCTGAAGCACAGAGCTCAATCGGCTTCATTGTTGATGAGGTACGTGAGGTAATTTCAATTGCAGACAGGGATGTGGATCATGTCAGTGACTTAGAGGATAAAAATACATATATTCTCGGCGTCGGTAAGCATTCAAAGGGTCTGCTTTCAATCCTGAATATAGCAACGGTTATTGCAGAAAAGGAAGCTGGCGTATAAAGGGGGCAATGAAATGGCTGAAATCAGTCCTGAAGAGTATAATGATTTAAAGCTTGATGTTCTGACGGAAATATCCAATATCGGAACAGGAAAGGCGGTACGCGCCATTTCTTCAATGCTTAGCGGCAATCTGGAAATCGAGGTCCCTTTAATAAGGCTTCTGGATTTTAATGTTCTCGCGGATGCGGTAGGCGGCGCAGAAAAGCAGATGGTCGGCGTTATAGTGAATCTGCGTAAGGAATTGAGCGGTATGGTGATGTTTCTTATAGACCCTGACACCGCAAAAATACTCATCAACAATCTCATGGGGAGACCGGCAGATACCGTGATTTCCGATTTCGATGAGATGGAGCTGTCCGCAATCAATGAACTCGGAAATGTAATAGCAGGTGCGTATCTTTCAGCAATATCGACGCTTACAGGCCTTTCGGCAGCCACCAGTGTTCCGGAGCTTGCCATTGATATGGCGGGGGCGCTTTTGAGTGTACCGGCGATTGAATACGGAAAGGTAAATGACAGGGTATTGCTGATTCAGTCCGAAATAAAGGGAGACACCTATGATGTAATGGGCAATTTCCTTTTTGTACCCACTGAGGAATCATTTAATAAGGTGTTTACGATACTGTGGGGATAAATGTCGTACAGTCCGGATTATTAACTCCTTCGAAAGGTCAGGTTTGTTTGCATGAGTCAGATAATTAAGGTCGGTATGGCAGATATGAATGTATGCAGGGCACCGGACAGAATAGCAACGCTGGGGCTTGGTTCCTGTGTCGGAGTAGTATTATATGACCCGATACTTAAAATATGCGGATTGATTCATATTATGCTGCCGGACAGTACAGCCATTGCAAATAAGGATAATGAAGCCAAGTTTGCAGATACCGGAATCCTGCTTCTTGTTGATAAATTAAAAAAAATGGGAGCCCGCCCAAGCTTTTTAAGAGCGAAAATGGCAGGTGGGGCAAGAATGTTTGCCTTTAAGTCCGCCAGCGAGATGCTGAATGTCGGGGAACGAAATGCCGAGGCGGCAAGGACGGTCCTTAACAGGCTCGGGATAGTACTGGTGGCGAGCGATTGCGGAGGTGAATACGGCCGGACTATTGAGTTTGACCCTGAAACCTGCAATTTATACATCAGGTCAATTGGAAAACCTGAAAAATACATCTGAAAAGGAAGATGAAAGAGTGAAGGATAAGCCGATAGTCATCTGTGTTACGCTTATTGCGGGTGCAACTGCATGTATCTGCTGTATTATAAATAAAGCAGGCTTGTTTTATACCCTGCTGTTCACATTTATTGCTCTTTTTGTATTCATGATAATCGGGCTGATAGCCAATAAGCTTGTGTCGGGTGTGAACAACGAGGTAAAGGAAGCGGAAGAGGCCGAAAAAAAGCGGCTTGAGGAGGAACGCTTAGAGAAGGAACGTCTGGAGGAAGAGGAAAGAGAACGCGAGGCGGCAGAGACTGCAGAGGCGGCAAAGTCCCGGGAAGAAGCGGCTGCCGCGGAAAAAGAAGAAAAGAAAACGGAACACAGAAGACTGTTTTGATTATAAACGAAAGGGATAAAACAAAATGGCACTTGACAGGGACAAGCTATGGAGTGAATACAGTGCTACAAAAACTCCCGAGCTTAGAGAAAAGCTAATAATTGAATATTCAGGCCTTGTAAAGGTTGTTGCAGGTAAGCTCAGCATGTATCTCGGATATAATGTTGAATATGATGACCTGGTTGGCTATGGTGTTTTTGGACTGATTGATGCAATCGATAAATTTGATTATTATAAGGGTGTCAAATTTGAAACCTATGCATCACTGCGTATAAGGGGAGAAATACTGGACCAGATAAGAAAGATGGACTGGATTCCGAGAACCGTGCGCCAGAAACAGAAGATGCTTGACAATGCCTACAAGAGGGTAGAGGAGCGCAGCGGAAGACTTGCAACGGATGAAGAGCTTGCGGGTGAACTTGGCATTTCGGTGGATGAACTCTGTGATATGCAGAATGAGACACAGATAAGCAACATTATTTCCCTTGATGAATATATGGACGCAGGGGACGCAAGGGTTGAGCCCGTTGAAAATAAGGACTATATGCAGCCCGATAAGGTTGTTGAAAAGGCTGAGCTTAAAAAGCTTTTGATGGAGGTCCTTGAAACACTTACGGAGAAGGAAAAAAAGGTAATTCTTCTGTACTATTATGAGGAAATGACATTAAAGGAAATCAGCCAGGTTCTTGAGGTTTCGGAATCGCGCGTCTCGCAGCTTCATTCAAAGGCCCTGGTTAAGATGAAGCAGAGACTTGGCGGAAATATGTCATTGTTTCTTGGATGATTTTACAGGCGTACGGTTTGCAGGATAAGGCCGGCCAAAGACGCGGGAAGGGTATGAGGACAAATACTTTATCCAGACATTATCTGACGGAAGGGGGTGCCGCTTATGATAAGAAACGGGTATTTTCAGCTTGAAGTGAAAAAGGACGGAACCTATATTACAATATATCCGCCTTTCGAGGGCGGAAACTACTGTGATGCCGCAGAAATCTGCAAATATCTTGACAACCGCAAGGTTGATTATGATAAAAGGCTTTTATATGATGTATGTAAACCCTCTGCAGAACCACAGAATGTTCGGCTGACAACACTCATCCTTGGCGGAATCGACGAAACCGGAAGCGTTGAAATAAATAGCGACTGCACCGTGGCAACAGTACGTTTCTATCCTGAAATGCCGGGATGTAAAAAAATGGAGCACGATGACGTGCTGTTTCTATTGAACAGACGCGGTATAAAATTTGGAATTGATGAGGCAGAAATAGGCAGGTTTCTTAAAGAGCGCTACTACTGTACACCGTATGTGCTTGCAAAGGCAGAACCTCCCGTAGAGGGAACGGATGCTTCGATTGAATACAGATTCAGCACGGATCTGTCAAAAAAACCCAAAATGAACGAGGATGGAACGGTGGATTTCCATCAGCTCGATAATTTAAGCGGCGTTGAAGCGGGACAGGTGCTTGCGGTGCTTACTCCGGCTGTACAGGGGACTCCGGGTACGGATGTTCTTGGAAGACCGATAAAGCCCAGAAAGGTCAATTTTAAGTTCCTGAAGCAGTCTAAAAATACACACATTTCACCCGATGGCTGTCAGCTTATAAGCAATGTCAGCGGTCATGCGGTACTGACCGGAGGCGAAATATTTGTTTCGGACATTTATCAGATTCCCGCAAACGTAGATGCCTCGACCGGTGATATAAATTATGACGGAAATGTTGAGATTTCGGGAAATGTAAATACAGGCTACCGTGTTCAGGCTTCGGGCGATATTATTGTAAGCGGAATCGTTGAGGGTGCGGAGCTTATTGCGGGAGGACAGATTGTATTAAAGCGCGGCATTCAGGGAATGAGCAGGGGAATGCTTAGGGCCGGCTCAAATATCATTGCTAAATTCATTGAAAGTGCCGATGTCAGTGCAGGAGGATATATTCAGACAGAATCAATCATGCACAGCCGGGTATATGCAGGCGGTGAGATTGTTGTAAGGGGCAGGAAGGGCTTCATTACAGGCGGCTCGATTAAATCGGGACGGTATATCGAAGCCAAGACAGCCGGGTCTGTCATGGGAACCCAGACAATTATCGAGGTCGGTGAAAATATTGCACTTGCCGAGGAGATGAGAGCGCTGACGAAGGAAAGACAGAAGCTTTCCGCAGATATAGAATCGGCAGGCAAAATTATCTCTTTTATTACAAAAAAGATAAAGGATGGGGAAAAGGTTGCACAGGACAAGCTTCAACAGTTCCAAAAGCTGACTGCGGCTGTCCAGATGTATCAGAAGAGGATTGCCGAAATTGACGACAGGATGGATCGGATAGGTGATATGCTTGGAAAATACAGCAACGGTTATATTCTGGTCGATGATGTGATCTTCCCCGGCTGCAGGGTTACGATTTCGAATGTTACAACATTCATTCATTCGGAAACAAAGCATTGCCGCCTGATGAGAGACGGTGCGGATATAAGGGTAAAGGCATATTGATATTGTATTGTGGATTCTGATGAGAGGGGGGAGTCTATGATTACACCGATTGAGATGCTGTCGATGGTTCCAAAATCACAGGAGGCTTCTATTGTTCATCATTCCGAGCATGTGAGACAGAATGCGCAGCAACAGGGCGGAATGCAGAAGGTGGAGCAGCAGGCACGGCAGAATGTTCAGCAGACCGTTAAGGCAACACATGCGGAAAATCCCGAATACAGATACGATGCGAAGGAACAGGGCAACAACAGCTACAGCTCCGACCGTCAGAAAAAGAAAAAACAGGAGCCTAAAAAAAATGAGCAGTCAGAGAGCAATACTCCTTCACAGGGTGGCTTTGACGTGCGAATTTAAGACAGAGGATTTATAGAGATATGACAGGCTTGGAAATTGCTTTATTCATTCTTGGAGCGGCATTTGTGATAATCAGTTTTTTTATAACTGCCGACAATGAGAAAAATGAGAAAAATGAGAAAAAGAGCACTGATATTCCTGACACCGGTGAGCTTGAGGCTCTTGGTGCCAGGATTATTAATGATGTAAATAAAAAAACGGAAACGCTTGTCGAGGATACGGAAAGCCGTCTTGAACAGCTCTCGAACGACAAGATAATTGCAGTGGATGAGTATTCGGGACAGGTAATCGAGAAAATCGATGCAAACCACCGCGAGGCTGTTTTCCTTTATCAGATGCTTCAGGAAAAGGAAGAGGAGCTGAAGAGTACGATGCTTCAGCTCGACAATGTGCGGATAGAGTGTGAACGGCTGATGAGGGAAAACAGTATCACAGTACCCGATGCCGATACGGCAGACGTAAAAGCACCGCCGGTTCAGGATACAGACACTGCACCTGCCGGGCAGCAGACATCAGGTATGGCTTCTGCAAAGCCAAAGAAAAATCCTTATATGCCTAAAAAGCAGGTGGAGAAGCCCAGACTCGACTCGGAGGAGGGGCTTTCAGACAAAAACAGGGAAATAATTGCTCTTTATAAAAAGAAAAAGAGCGTGCTTGAAATATCAAAGCTTTTAGGCATGGGACAGGGTGAGGTAAAGCTGATAATAGACCTGTACTGCAGATAACGGGAGGCGTATTCATGAAGGTAAAATATTATATGCGTGGTGTAGGTGTCGGAATCCTGTTCACCATGTTTATCTTTTTAGTCATCATCATCCCGAGTATGAAGCTTAACGACAAGATGACTGCGGACAAGGAAGAAACGGTTCAGACTGAAAGCGACCTTGGAAAGCTTCTGGGTGCCCGGACCGGGGGAGAGGAAACACCGGAAGAAAATAATCCGGGTGAAAAATAATAATTTTGTGTGCTGATGAGAAAAAATACTTGCACAGTATAAAAAGTTGTGCTATTATTTCAAAAGTTGTGTGGATTCACACAATACTATTACTATGCCGTTCGGTGCACGGTGCAGCCTCGCTCGGGCTGTCGCACGACGTATCACGGCTAAATTAACCAAACGGAGGAAAATAAAATGAGCGTTATTTCTATGAAGCAGTTGCTTGAAGCAGGTGTTCATTTTGGACATCAGACAAGACGTTGGAACCCTAAGATGGCTGAGTACATCTATACCGAGAGAAACGGTATCTACATCATCGACCTTCAGAAGTCAGTTGGCAAGGTTGACGAGGCTTACTTCGCAATCAAGGATGTTGTAGCAAACGGCGGCAAGGTTCTTTTCGTTGGAACAAAGAAGCAGGCTCAGGATGCCATCCAGTCAGAGGCAGAGCGTTGCGGTATGTACTATGTAAACGAGAGATGGCTTGGTGGTATGCTTACCAACTTCAAGACAATCAAGACACGTATCAACAGACTTAAGGCAATCGAGAAGATGTCTGAGGACGGAACCTTCGATGTACTTCCCAAGAAGGAAGTTATCCAGATCAAGAAGGAATGGGAAAAGCTTCAGAAGAACCTTGCAGGTATCAAGGATATGCCTTCAATTCCCGATGCTATTTTCGTAGTAGATCCCAAGAAGGAGAGAATCTGTGTTCAGGAAGCACATGCACTTGGCATTCCGCTTATCGGTATTGCTGATACAAACTGCGATCCTGAGGAGCTTGATTATGTTATCCCCGGAAATGATGATGCTATCCGTGCAGTAAAGCTTATCGTTGCAAAGATGGCAGACGCTGTTATCGAGGCTAATCAGGGTGCAGATGCCGTAGCAGCTGAGGAAGCTCCCGCTGAGGAAGCTGAAGCAGAGGCTTAAGTTTAAGCAAACGCACTTTGCTTCCGGATTCACTATAAATAAAGCAATTGAAATAGGGCGCGGTGAGCCACGCCCTATATTTAAATATCATATAAACAGGAGGACACTAACATGGCAGCTATTACAGCAGCAATGGTTAAGGAATTAAGAGAGATGACCGGTGCCGGTATGATGGATTGCAAGAAGGCACTTACGGAGACAGATGGCGATATGGATGCAGCCGTAGACGTACTCAAGAAGTCGGGTGCTGCAAAGATGGAAAAGAAGGCAAGCAGAATTGCAGCAGAGGGTATTGCAAGAGTTGCATCAAACGGCAATACAGCAGTTGTTGTAGAGGTTAACTCAGAGACAGACTTCGTTGCAAAGAACGAGACCTTCCAGGCTTTCGTACAGGAGGTTGCTGAGAAGGCACTTGCTTCATCACTTGAGAAGGCAGGCGACGGCGAGGATGTTGCAGAGCTTCTTCAGGTTAAGGAGCTTGTTGCAGACAAGACACTTTCAATCGGCGAGAAGCTTTCAGTAAGAAGATTTGAAAAGGCTTCAGGCGACTGTGTTGCTTCTTATATCCACAGCAACAACAAGATTGGTGTTCTTATAGCTGCTACAGGTGCTTCGGATGCAGCTGCAAAGGAGGCTCTTACAAACGTAGCTATGCAGGTTGCGGCTATGAATCCCCAGTACATCAGCAAGAATGATATTTCAGAGGCAGAGCTTGCAAAGATTAAGGATATCAAGCTTGAGAGCTCATTAAACCATCCCTTCTCACTTCCCAGACCTATCATGCAGAGACTTATTGACAAGGCAGTTGCAGACAAGGTATGGAGCGATGAGGATATTGCAATCTATCAGGAGAAGAAGGCAGACAAGGAATTCAATATGAACTACCTTCCCAACTTCCTTTCAGATGCTGCAAAGGCAGGACTTGCTCAGCTTGCACTTGCTGACAAGGCAAACATCGCTGCAGAGAAGATGTTCGCCGGTGCAGTTGACGGCCGTGTTGCTAAGGAGCTTAAGGAAATCTGTCTCCTTGACCAGATTTATGTAAAGGCTGAGGATGGCAAGCAGTCAGTAGGTGCTTACCTTGGTTCAGTAAACAAGGCTCTTGTTATCACCAAGATGATTCGTTACGAGGTTGGTGAAGGCATGGAGAAGAGACAGGAAGACTTTGCTGCAGAAGTTGCAAAGCAGATGGGTCAGTAATTTTTTAAAAGACTGATGTTTTTATAAAGAACAGGGGACGCATTGTCGGTTTGAAATTCTTCGATTTTGAACCTGCAGCACGTCCCTTTTTTTCATCATACGGATATATTCTCTTCACAATTGCGTCACAAATCTGTGAATAATAGATATTGTTCGGAAGAATGTATCAGTGGCATCAGTATCTGTGACGCCACGGTCATAATATATCCTATGGAGGTTGGATATGAGCAGGGAAAAGAAAAGGGTGCCGGTCTGGAAGCTGCTTGGTTTAACAATACTGGCTGCAGTTATCATTGGCTTTATCGGCGCAGCAGTTTATATAGGTGTCAGAATTTCGGATGAGAAGGAGGACCGTGTTATGGCCGCTCCTGTCTCCACAGAACTGGAGCCGTCGCCTAAGGAGGAGAAAAAGGATGCTCCCAAGCCGACGGCAAAGCCGGTTGCACAGAAATTTGACGGAACAGTTACGACGGGCGATGTGTCCGATCTTGTAGACAGTGTTATGCCTGCAGTTGTCATGATTGAATGTAAGTCAACCTACAAGTATTTCAGTATATTCGGAGGAGCGCAGGTTTATGAGGGAAAGTCCAGCGGAACAGGCTTCATAATCGGTCAGAACGGGGACGAGCTTCTGATTGCAACAAACAATCATGTCATTGAGGATAATGAAGGTGTCACAATTACCTTCTTTGACGGGAAAACATCTGAGGCTACTGTTAAGGGAACAGATAAATACTATGACCTGGCCGTGCTTTCGGTGGATATGAACGTGCTCGAAGAGAATACACGGAAAAATATTAAAATTGCCGTAATTTGTGGCGATGAAGAAATACAGGTCGGTTCGATGGCTATTGCCATAGGAAATTCACTTGGCTATGGTCAGTCCCTGACTGTAGGCTATATCAGCGCTCTTGACAGAACAGTAAAGGTGGATAATCGTGAAATGAAGCTTTTACAGACGGATGCTGCCATCAATCCCGGCAACAGCGGAGGTCCGCTTCTTAATGTCCGCGGGGAGGTAATCGGCATTAATTCTGTGAAATTTGCCGACAGTTCGGTCGAGGGCATGGGATATGCCATTCCGATGAATATGGCTGTTCCCGTTATCAATGAACTGATGAACCGTGTGGAGCTGCTTCCGGATGAGATAGGCTATGTGGGTATTCGCGGAACTGATGTTACCGATGCCTATTCAAGGGCCTTCGGTATGCCTGTCGGAATATATGTAAGCAGTGTTGACAAGGGCTCGCCTGCAATGTCTGCGGGAATATCTGTCGGAGATGTAATAGTTGAAATCGACGGCAGGAAGATTACGACAATGAAGGACTATAAGGACGAGCTGAAATACAAAAAGGCGGGAACAACAATCGAGCTTGTGCTGATGTCTGTTGAAAACGGTGAATATACAGAACGCAGTGTCAGCGTTGTTCTTGGAAAAAGACCTAAATAAAGACCTGAATAAAAACCTTCTGAAATAAGCGAAAAGACCTGCGGCCTCATGGCCCACAGGTCTTTTCGCTTTATTTATTGTTCTGTTTTCTTCTGAAGAAATAAACTGTAAAGGATGTGAGACTTATTACAGCAAGAATGCAGCTTAGGAGGATGACTGTCCCGAGAGGAAATGAATCGCCTGTTTTCGGGATGGAATCCTTGGATTTGTTCATTGCCTGTCCTGCAGCCTGTCCGTCCTGACTTTTTGTGCCGCCGGTTTTTTCAGCGGATGAGGTGCTGCCTGCGTTTCCTGAAGTGTCCTTTTTTACGGCAGGAGTTGGGGTAGGTGTGGCTTCATCTGAATCGGAAGCTGTATCTATAGCTCCGTCGTCATAATAATATTCGCTGTCGTCGTAGTAGAAGTCATCGTCATCATCGCCGAAGTCATCGTCGCTATCGAAGCTGTCGTCATCAAATTCGTCGTCATCAAAATCGTCTTCATCATCAAAATCCCCGTCGTCCTCATCATCGAAGTCGTCGTCGGGGTCGAAATCGCTGTCATCATCGCCGTCACCGTCTGAGTCATCGTCGGGATCGAAGTCGCTGTCATCATCGCCGCTGTCATCATCGCCGGAGCCATCATCCTCATCATCGGATTCGTCGTCCTCATAGGTTTCAGGATCCTTATATACAAACCCGTAGGTGCCGTATGCGCTGAGCTTAACATATACTGTATCGTCATCTGATGTCTCAAATGCGGTGTTTACGGGCTTGGCTTTTCCGGATGCTACAGAGTAAAGCTTGCAGTCCTTCGGATGCTCCTGTGCATCATCGGGAATGGGGCAGTAGATTACGGTTGAATCGGTTTTCTTTGCATCATCCTTTTCACCCTCCGGGTCCATATACCAGAGCGATGAGGTGAAGCCGCAGGTTTTTTGGTCAGCCCCCGTTGAGATGCCTGCCTTTGAAAGGGCATCATTGAAGGCTTCCGTTGCCTCTGTAAGGTTTATATAGTAGTTCTCCGGATCTGCCTTATTCTTTGCAAATTTTGCATATACATTGATTGATATATCATCAGGGTATTCATCAACATACAAATCGTATTCGTCCTCGTCGATTGTCAATGCTGCGTATGCGGCAGACGGAAAAATGAAAAGCATCACGAGAAGAATCAGGCCGGCTGCAAGTCGTTTTTTCACTTATTTTTCCATTCCTTTCTAAAACCGTGAAATCCTATACACTAATTTTCACGCATATCCTTCAGTTTTTTGGCTACAACCACGAAGCGACCGTCATCAACGGTATATTCGCAGGTGGAAAGAGTGAGCAGGGTGTCAGCCTCGGATACCTCTGTACCTGTATCGTAAAGACTTAATGCCCTGATATTTTCAATATAGTATTCGAAATCCTCTGATGTATCTGCTTCAATGAAATTATAGAAGCGGAAGGTGTTTTCATCACGATATGCAACACGTGTCCTGAAAACGGCAACAATTTCGTAAAGCGCTTCCTCGTAAAGGGTGTCGAACCGGATAATCCTATGTCCCTGATAGTATTCCCTGCTGTCGTATTTCAGAAGGTCTGCAAACATATCGCCGTTCTTCATGTTATGTCCGTATATCAGGAGGTTTGTGCTGGGAGCATCCGTCCTGCATCTTAGGTCAAGGAATGGCAGGCCTTCGTCTGAATCCTGTTTATCAAAGTCCCGGTGAAGATAGTATTCTTCATCCTGAATGGTCTGCATAACGGGATAGTCGATCCTTGTCCCCTCGATATAAATCCAACCGGCAAAATCAGGATTACGGTCGTAAAGGTCTGCATATTTTTTTAATATGCCGTCATCCCGCAGAAAACTGTCTGCAGGTGAAACGGTAATATTTTCTTGAACGGCAGTTCCGGTGTCTGAGCTGTCAAGCATTTCCTCAAGCTGTTTAAGCTTTTCGTTTGCCCTGTAGGAGGAAAGACTGTATTTCACAAGCATTGCAATGCATACCAGCAGGGCAACGAGACTCACAACTGCCAGAAGAATCAGAACCAGGCTGAATTTTGAGCTTTTATTTGTATTTTCATTTCCGTGGGATGACTGCTTCATATATTCCTGCTTTATTGCCATCGGCGAATATTTATGCCGATGAAATCGTATTTACCGTAATTTCGCAAATATTGTGCCACATTGACTGCAAACACATATATATAGTATATGTCAAATGATAAACTTTTTCAAGTATTGCATTATATATTTATCTTGTAATTTGCCGGGAATTTGTATATCATGATATCATGATACAGGCATCAAAGGAACAGCGTGTGGAAAATGTATGTATCAATCAGCGTCATTAATATAAATTTTACGGAAGGACAGTGGAAATATGAAGAAGGTATTTAACGTAAAAAAAGGGGAAAGCGTTGAGTTTTTCAATAATGTTGATTTTTGTGTCGGTACAGGCAGAATGGGGCTTGCACTTCAGAAGGAATATATGGAGCAGCTGAAGGCCGTCCAGGAGGAAATAGGCTTTAAGCATATCCGCGGACATGGCCTGTTTACTGATGATATGGCTATTTTCAGGGAATATGAGGACTGGGAGGACAACAGGAAAAAGAAGATAGAGTATAATTTTACATATCTTGACCTTGTAATGGACAATTATCTGAAGCTTAACATCAGGCCATTCCTTGAACTTGGCTTTATGCCTAAGAAGCTTGCAAGCGGTGACCAGACTATTTTCTACTGGAAGGGGTATACAACACCTCCGAAATCCTATGAGGCATGGAATGACCTTATAAGGGCTACGCTTACGCACCTGATTGAGCGCTATGGTGCCGATGAGGTTGTTACCTGGCCCATCGAGGTATGGAATGAGCCGAATCTGCCCGGCTTCTGGAAGAATGCCGATATGGAGGAATATCTTGTCCTTTTCGAGAATTCCTTTAATACGATTAAGTCGATAGACAGCCGTTTCAGAGTAGGAGGACCTGCAATCTGCGGCGTTGAGGATAAAAAGCATATGACCTTCTTTATGGATTTTCTGAAGAGAAAGAATATAAAGATAGATTTTATAACGCGTCATCATTATACCTCGGATGCTCCTGAATTTAAGGGACATTATTCATATATCCAGCTTCGTGAGCTGGAGCCTGCGTTCGAGACAATGAACGATTCCAGGGAGATTATTGACAGCTATCCCGAATATAAGGGCATTGAGATGCATGTTACCGAGTTTAATACATCATATGTCGGAAATGCTCCGGTTCATGATACGAACAGGAATGCATCATATGTTGCAGCAATGCTTGCTGAATTTCCAAAGACCAGCACCTCCTATTCGTACTGGACCTTCGGTGATATTTTTGAGGAGGGTGGCGTACCCTTTACGCCCTTCCACGGCGGCTTCGGTATGATGGCTAACCGCTGCATCAGAAAGCCTACCTTCTATGCCTTCAAGTTCTTTAAGGATATGAAGAAGGCAGAGGGCGAATATGTCCTGAAAAATGAAAATTCGGTTGTCTGCCGTTGTACGGATGGCTGCTATCGCGGAGTTGTATTTACCGGTGGCACGAACAGGACAGGCGAGGATCTGGATGCGGAGTTTATTCTTCCTGCTGATGAAGAAAAATATACCCTGATTACAAAAACGGTTGATGAAAACAGCTGTAATCCCTTAAAGGTATGGCATGACATGGGAGAACCGAAATCCCTTTCACAGGAGCAGATTGCGCTGCTGCAGGAAAGTGATAAGCCTGCCGTAAGAACATCGGTTGTAGCAGCACAGGAGGGTAACCTTAGCTTTTCAATGCATCTTGATGAGTTTGCACTGGTTTATTTTGAACTTAAGCCTTTGAAATTCCAGGGTGACAGAGGTTATGATTATAACAGGGTCGTAGAAATAAATGAATGAGAATGACCTGATACATAAAAGGCTTACCGAGCTTGCAGAAAAAAGCTTCAAAAGCAACTGCTTTACCTTTACGGATTTCCTTGGAATGTCAGAGCTGGCTGTTTTTTATGAAAATGAAAGAAGCCTGAAATATGCTTCTCCGGCCGTGTTTGGCGGCCATGAGGGCTTTGAGCGAGGAATCGTGCGTTTTGGGAATCCGGAAGAGCTTGGCTACGAGGAGGAATGGCCTGCTGTCCTGATAAAAATCAGCCCTGCTGCGGATAAGTTTGCGGATGACCTTACACACCGCGATTTTCTGGGTGCACTTATGAGCCTGGGGGTTGAGCGGAGCGTTATCGGGGATATCGTTGTCGATGGACGGTGTGCCTATGTGTTCTGTCTTGAAAGAATTGCGGATTTTCTGTGTGACGGACTTTCAAGCGTGCGTCATACAACGGTTCATGCCGTAAGAACTGCCATATCCGAGGTCCCGGCATTTACGGAGGCGACTTCCTCTGAACGCCGGATCCAGGTTTCATCAGAACGTCTGGATGCCGTTATAGCACATGTAATGAATATTTCCAGGAGTGCTGCGCTGGAGTATTTCAGGCAGCAGAAGGTTTTCGTGAACGGAAGGCTTATGGAGAATACAAGCTATCTCTTGAAAAATGAGGATGCTGTTACGGTACGCGGATTCGGACGCTTCAGGTTTAAGGGCATAGAGGGCGTAAGCCGCAAGGGAAAGCTGAATGTTGTCATCTCATCGTAGGTATGTCAGAATTACTAATAAAGCAGGGTAAAAAATGGTTTTTTTCCACTTTTCTTTTGATGGATAAGGTGATACAATAATCCTTGTTAATTTCCTGTTTATTGGTACGGAGGTTGTTCCTGAAAATGGTCGATAAAAAGAAAATCGAAGAGGCTGTTAAGCTTCTTCTTGAAGGAATGGGAGAAAATCCCGATAGAGAAGGACTTGTGGAAACCCCTCAGAGGGTTGCACGTATGTATGAGGAGATTCTTGCCGGAATGGATGAGGATGCTTCTGCCCATCTGTCAAAACAGTTTAATGTTGAGGGCAGCGACATTGTGCTTGAAAAGGATATTACCTTTTATTCAATGTGCGAGCATCACCTTCTTCCGTTTTTGGGAAAGGTGCATATTGCATATATTCCCGAGGGAAAGGTTGTCGGGCTGAGTAAGCTTGCTAGGACTGTCGAGGTATATGCCAGAAGGCTTCAGCTTCAGGAGCAGATGACAAGACAGATTGCAGATGCGATTGTTGCAAATCTCAGTCCCAAGGGAGTTATGGTTGTTGTGGAGGCTGAGCATACCTGCATGACGATGCGTGGAGTAAAGAAGCCCGGATCACTGACGGTTACAACCGTTACCAGAGGTGAGTTTAAAACAAATACCAAGCTTCAGAGACTTGTTATGGAGGCTCTGAAGTAGGAGCAACAGATGATTATTGGAAAACGGAATTTCGATAAGGGACACACCTACATAATGGGAATCATGAATCTGACACCTGATTCATTTTCAGATGGCGGATTGCTTTGCACGCTGGATTCGGTTCTGGACCGAGCAGAGGAAATGATTGCCGAGGGTGCGGATATTATTGATATTGGCGGAGAGTCCACAAGGCCGGGGTATACGCAGATTTCTTCAGAGGAGGAAATCCAACGGATAAAACCGGCTATTTTTGCTATTAAACAGATGTATGATATTCCCGTAAGTGTTGATACCTATAAGCCGGAGGTGGCAGCAGCGGCCATAGAGGCCGGCGCGGATATGATTAATGATATCTGGGGGCTTAAGTGGGAAATCATTAACGGTGAAAAGCCGTGTGGGGCAGTGACTGAAATGGCAGAAATCATTGCCGAATCAGGAGTTGCCTGCTGTCTGATGCATAACCGAAGGGAGGCCGGCTGCTCCCTTGATGCCCTAAAAAAGGTTGAAAGTGCTTCCGATGTTGCGACCGGAAAAAATGGCTTCAGTGAGGCTGTTGTCTCTTCTTTGGGGGACAGCGGACTTCCGATTGAAGCAATTGTCAGGAGGGGACTTGAGGAGAGCCTTGAAATTGCTTTAAGGGCCGGTATCCGAAGGGATAGGATTGTTTTGGATCCGGGTGTCGGCTTCGGAAAGGATTACGGTGAGAATATGGCTGTACTGAAGCGGCTTGACCGGGTACGGCTTGAGGATTATCCGATGCTTTTGGGGGCTTCACGGAAGTCTGTTGTGGGACTTACGCTTAACCTGCCCTCGAATGAGCGGCTGGAGGGGACGCTTGCCACTACGGCGGCTGCTGTAGCGGCGGGATATATGTTTACAAGAGTTCACGATGTGAAAGAAAATTACAGGTTTATAAAGATGTTTGAAGCATTGCGCAGCAAAGAGTAGTCAGATGTTTTTATGGAGGTGTGACCATGGATACGATTCATATCAAAAAACTTGAGGTATTTGCCAATCACGGTGTGGTTCCGGAGGAGAACACGCTGGGACAGAAATTCGTCATTTCGGCGGATCTGATGCTGGACCTGCGTAATGCCGGTGAAACAGACGATTTGAGTTCCTCTGTCCACTATGGCATGGCAGCCACACTTATCAAGGAGGTTTGCGAAAAGGCAACCTTTAAGCTGATTGAGAGGCTGGCAGAGGAGATTGCGAAATCGCTGCTTTTAAATTTCCCGCTTGAAAGGGTGAGGGTGGTTGTTGAAAAGCCGTGGGCTCCCGTGAAGCTTCCGCTGGAAACCGTGGCAGTTGAGATTGAGCGAAGCTGGCATACTGCATATTTATCCATAGGTTCCAATATGGGAAATACGAGGGAGCATCTTGAAAAGGCCATTGCCGGAATTAACGGGACTGAAGGCTGCAGGGTAATGAAGAGCTCTTCGTTTATTGTTACAAAGCCATACGGCGGCGTGGAGCAGGCGGATTTCCTGAATGCGTGTCTTGAAGTACGTACGATTCTGTCACCCTATGCTCTTTTGGACAGGCTTCACGAGCTTGAAAATGCGGAGGGGCGTGAGCGTATAATCAGATGGGGACCGAGAACACTTGATATGGATATTGTGCTGTATGACGAGGATATTATTTACGATGATGTTCTGAAGATTCCTCATCCGGATATGCACAACAGGCAGTTTGTCCTCGAACCGCTGAATGAAATTGCACCGTTTGCGATTCATCCTGTACTTAAAAAGTCGGTTATGCGTATGCGCGAAAAGCTTTACGAGAAACAGGAACGCGAGGCTGACAGGGCAAAGGCTGCTATTGCGCGTGCCGGAAATGTGTTTGAAAAAGAAGTAAAAGATTAAAAATATTCATTGCTTTATGGCGGAAATTTTGGTAGTCTATTATTAATGGTTGTCTGGGCTTCCGTCAATCGGAAAAGCTTTATTCGGACAGGCTCTGATTATGTCGGAAAGCACCGGAAACAGATAGAAGGGAGATAATTTATCATGGAAATCAAAAGTGTATTTGACAAGGGGTTTAAGAAGTATGGTAAGGTCGTAACAGGTATTGACTGCAAGGAACTGCTGGATGTTCTTGCTACAAAGCCTATGCCTGCGGATGCGGTAGTTTATGTGGCAGGTGATGCAGACCTTGAGGCTACAAAGACTGCAAAGGAATTCCAGGAATGCTTCTTTGGCGGACTTCCCATCCAGGTTGGATACTGCAACGGAAATAACAACAAGCTTAATGCTGTTGAGTATCACAGATGTTCTGAAATCAACATCGCTCTTTACGATATGATTCTTCTCATTGGAGACCAGAGAGACATCGAGGATGATTTCACTTATGATACTTCACTTATTGAAGCGTTTAAGGTTCCTGCCGGAGTAGCAGTTGAGATGTACGGTACAACTCTTCATTATGCACCCTGCAATGGCGAACCTCAGGGCTTCAGGGGTATCGTAATCCTTCCTAAGGGAACAAATGCAGATGTTACCGTATGGCCTGACAAGACTCCTGAGGACAAGCTTCTCATGGCAGAGAACAAGTGGCTTATCGCTCATAAGGACGGCGGCTGCGGCGAGAAGGCATTTATCGGTCTCAAGGGTGAGAATATTACATTATAATTAATTTGAAAGGTATGGATTAGAATTATGTTATATATTGGTGTTGATTTAGGTACATCGGCTGTTAAGCTTCTTCTGATGGAGGGCAACGGCAAAATCTGTAAGATTGTTTCAAAGGAATATCCATTATATTTCCCGAATCCCGGTTGGTCGGAGCAGAAGGCTGAGGACTGGTGGACAAACGTTATCGAGGGTATTAAGGAGCTGACAAGCGAGTGTGATAAGTCACAGGTTGCCGGTATCAGCTTCGGCGGTCAGATGCACGGTCTTGTTATTCTCGACAAGGACGACAATGTTATCCGTCCCGCAATTCTCTGGAATGACGGACGTACACAGAAGGAAACAGATTATCTGAACAATGTCATCGGCAAGGATAAGCTTGTTGCAATGACGGCCAATATTGCTTTCGCAGGCTTCACGGCTCCAAAGATTCTCTGGGTAAAGAACAACGAGCCTGAGAATTTCGCAAGAATTGCAAAAATAATGCTTCCCAAGGATTATCTTGCTTACATGCTTTCAGGTACCTTCTGTACAGATGTTTCAGATGCTTCCGGTATGCTTCTTCTTGATGTTGTGAAGCGTACATGGTCAAAGGAAATGCTTGATATCTGTGGTATTACAGAGGCTCAGATGCCGAAGCTTTTCGAAAGCTATGAGGTTGTCGGAAACCTTAAGGCAGATGTGGCTGCAGAGCTTGGTCTTTCAACGGATGTTAAGATTGTAGCAGGTGCAGGCGACAACGCAGCTGCAGCAGTAGGAACGGGAACAGTCGGCGACGGAAAGTGCAATATCAGCCTTGGTACAAGCGGAACAGTATTTATTTCAAGCAAGAATTTCGCAAAGAACGAGAATCCCGCAATTCATCTTTTTGACCATGCTGACGGCAGCTACCATCTGATGGGCTGTATGCTTTCGGCAGCCTCCTGCAATAAGTGGTTCATGGATGAAATCCTTCAGACAAAGGCTTATGCTGATGAGCAGAAGGACATCACCGAGGATAAGCTTGGAAACAACAGGGTTTACTTCCTGCCTTATCTGATGGGAGAGCGTTCACCTCATAACAATCCCGATGCACGTGGTGCATTTATCGGAATGTCAATGGATACAACCAGATCCGATATGACTCAGGCCATTCTTGAGGGCGTAGCATTCGGCCTCCGCGATTCCGTAGAGGTTGCCAGAAAGCTCGGTATCAGGCTTGAGCGTACAAAGATATGCGGCGGTGGTGCAAAGAGTCCTCTTTGGAAGAAGATTATCGCAAACGTTATGAACATGAAGGTAGATGTCATCGAGTCCGAGGAAGGCCCCGGCTATGGCGGGGCAATGCTTGCAGCAGTTGCCTGCGGTGAGTATGCATCCGTTGAGGAGGCAGCAGAGAAGCTTGTAAAGGTCATCGACACAGTCGAGCCCGATCCCGCTATCGCAGCACGTTACGAGGCACAGTACCGTAAGTTCGTGAAAATGTATCCTGCATTAAAGGATGTATACGCTGACATTAAATAATCTATATTTCTTTAGGTCCGTTCTACATTGGGGACGGACCTTTTTTAACAAAATTCTACATTGGGGACGGACCTTTTTTAACAAAATTCTACATTGGGGACGGACCTTGGAATCAAATTTTGACTGTTTTTTTATTATAATATATTTTTTTCCTTTACGGAGAATCAGCTTTACGGAGAATCAGCTTTACGGAGAGTAGGCTTTACGGAGAGTAGGATTTCCGGAGAATCAGCTTTACGGAGAGTAGGATTTCCGGAGAACAAAGTTTGAAAATTACTTTTCAAACTAAGAGATTGGTGCAAAAATACGCACCAATCAACTCCATGAGCAACTCATTACATTCGTTGCATTAGGAGGAAGAATGGTAATAGTGTGAGTTTGACGGAAAAACATGGTATTTTGAGGTTGAGTTCACTTTGAGGATTATTATAATCTTTTCTAATGTTATATAAAAGCGGCAAGATAACCCAACACTCCTAGGTGGTGGGGAGAAGCTTGTCCGATGAGGAGGGCAAGGCCTATACCGGATAGTTGCGAAGCAGCCGGCTTTTAATGAGCAATCGGCGAAGCTGTTGCGAGTTTTGAATTTCGAATATATGGATAATCAGAGTTGTGAAAGTGGACTGCTGATTAAGGGTTAATTAGCGTTTATAAAGGTGTTTTGCAGAATAAGAATAAAATACTGTTTTGCTTTAAGGAAAGCTTATCGGTAAAGTGGTATTTGGAAGATATGGAATGAGTAAGAGGAATATCGGATGCTTTCCGGGATTTTGTTTGAAAATTGGAGATTTAACATAGTTTTCAATGTATAGTATAAAAAACGAGATATAACATAATTTCAGAAATGCTTTGGTAAATTTCAGGACTATTAACGGTTGTTTACTGATTGCAGAAAAACCAGGGGAGGCTGGACAGACGGTGTTTGAATTAGCAGATACTTCATTAGTTGTAAAATTATTTGCCGGCTGGCAGGAGACAATGATAACGTCCTGTCTGCAGAAGGTGATGGGCAGAATTTTTGTTGCTGATTTGGAAAATCCCGGGTCTGCATTAGTGTATCTGGGCTGCTTCTGCTTTTATGCCGGTAGGCCGGAAAGGGAGCTTGTGTTGAATAAGCCTGACGGTTTTGTGATAATGATACCGCAAAATGAAGCCTGGGCATCACTGATTGAGGAATGTATTCCTGATGCAAAGAAAATAGTAAGGTATGCGTTTAAGAAGAATACGGTGTTTAATGTTAAGCAGCTTCAGGCGGAAGTGAAAGGACTACCCGAAGGCTATGAACTGCATGAGATAGACTCGGAATTATTTGATGAATGTCTGGAAAATCCATTAACGACCGATTTTGTATCTTCCTTTGAAAGCAAAGATCAGTTTTTAAGGCTTGGACGGGGCATGGTGATTACAAAGAATGGTGAAATTGTATCCGGAGCTTCGTCGTATTCAAGGTATAATGAGGGAATAGAGATTGAGGTCGATACTGTTGAAACTGAAAGAAGAAAGCATCTGGCAACGATTGCTTGTTCGGCTTTGATATTGAGATGCCTTGAGGAGGGCTTGTATCCGAGTTGGGATGCACAGAATATAAATTCCGTCCGTCTTGCGGAAAACCTCGGCTATGAATTTGCCCATGAATATATTGCGTATGAGGTATAAATTTGAAAATAAAATTTTCCAACCGTGAGATTTATGCAGATAGCATACTAATCTGCCCCATCAGTTGTTCGCTGTACTTTAAACATTAGGAGGGTAAAGTTTGAAAATTACTTTTCAAACTAAGAGATTGGTGCTAAGAACGCACCAATCAACTCCATGAGCAACTCATTACATTCGTTGCATTAGGAGGAATGATGAAAAATAGTGAGAATGATTATTATAATAAAAATGATTTTATTAAAATTAACGCAGGAAATGACAATATAAACAATGAGGCAAAAAACTCTGTAGACCATGTTGCAAATAATGGGGTAGACAATGTTGCAAATGACCTGGTAAATGTGACCGATAACAACTGCTTTTGGAAAAATACTGAAGGAACTGGTCTGTCCCCAATGGAGAATTTTGTTAAAAAAGGTCCGTCCCCAATGAAGAAATTGTGGAACGGGGTGGAGGTTCCGCAGTTGGGTTACGGAAGCTTTATGGCAACGGAGGGGAGAGGGAAGGATGCTATAAAGGAGGCATTGGAGTGTGGCTACAGATATATTGATACTGCGTATTTTTATTTTAATGAGGACCAGATCGGTGAGGCGATTATGGAGGCCGGAATCGACAGACGGGAACTGTTTTTGTGCAGCAAGGTCTGGCCTACGATGATGGGGTACGAGGGTACGTTTGATTCCTTTGAAAAATCCTGTGCGAGCCTGAAAACGGATTATCTTGATTTGTATCTGATTCACTGGCCGAAGAGAAGCAGGAAGGACGAAAACTGGAGAGAGTATCTGAAGGATACCTGGCGGGCTATGGAGAAGCTTTATGAGGACGGCAGAGTCAGGGCAATCGGAGTATCCAATTTCCTGCCGCATCATTTGGAAGTAATACTTGAAAATGCAAGGATAAAGCCAATGGTGGACCAGTTGGAGCTACATGTGGGATATATGCAGAATTATGCGACCGAGTATTGCAAAAAGCAGGGTATTGCAGTTCAGGCGTGGAGTCCGCTTGGCAGAGGACGTGTCCTTAATGATGACCGGGTTCTTCAGATGGCTGAAAAATACGGGAAAACACCTGCACAGTTTCTCATTGCGTTTCTGCTGAACCGGGATTATATTGTTATTCCAAAGGCTTCCGTGAAGGAACGTATGCTTGAAAATATGGATGTATTTGACTGCAGAATTTCGGAAGAGGATATTTCGTATCTCATGTGCATACCGGAAATGGGCTTCTCCGGAGAGCACCCGGACCTTGTGGAGTGGTGAAATTAATGCGGGATATTTACAAATGAATATAAAATAATGCTTGCTTCTTTTATATATTTATGCTATTATCTCTCTCGTTGGCAAACAAATGTCTTTACAGGGAAAACATTTCCGGTAAAGTGCTTCGTGAAATAAACACGACTGTATATGTTTGGGGGGGTAATCTCCCACTGAGATAAACGCTCCGCGAGGATGCGCAGGGATTCGGAAATGAATATTGTCAGCTGAAGCTGACCCGAATCCCGCGCCAAGACTCGCGAGCGAGTCTTGAATTAATAAATTGGCGATAGATTCGCGGGAAGAGGAAAAGATGGCTAAGGTAGTTAAGTTTGGCGGAAGCTCGCTTGCAAGTGCTGAGCAGTTTGAAAAGGTTGGTAAAATTATAAAGGCTGACAGAGAAAGAAAATTTGTTGTACCGTCAGCTCCCGGAAAAAGATTTAAAGAGGATACGAAGGTCACTGATATGCTTTATGCCTGTTATGATCTTGCAGAAAACGGCAAGAGCTTTAATAAGGAATTAAACGCAATCAAGGCCAGATATGATGAAATCATCAAAGGACTGAAGCTGAAGCTGAAGCTGGATGATGAATTTGCCAAGCTTGAGGAAAACTTTAAGGCAAAGGCAGGCTCAAATTATGCGGCATCACGTGGTGAATACCTGAACGGTATTATCATGGCAGATTACCTCGGATATGAATTCATCGATTCCGCTACCGTCATTTTCTTTGATGAAAATGGCGATCTTGATGCTGAAAAGACAAATAAGATAATGTCTGAAAGACTTGCAAAATGCGAATGTGCGGTTGTTCCCGGCTTTTACGGTTCACGCCCCGACGGAAGTGTAAAGACCTTTTCAAGAGGCGGTTCGGATATAACCGGTTCAATCGTTGCAAGGGCTATCAAGGCAGATGTATACGAGAACTGGACAGATGTTTCGGGCTTCCTCATTACAGACCCTAGGATTGTTGACAATCCCAAGGGAATAGAGGTTATCACCTACAGAGAGCTCAGAGAGCTTTCTTACATGGGTGCCGGCGTATTCCACGAGGATGCGATTTTCCCTGTACGTAAGGAGGGTATCCCGATTAATATTAAAAACACAAATGCTCCCGAGGACGAGGGAACCTGGATTGTTGACAGCACCTGTCAGAAATCAAAATATACCATTACCGGTATAGCAGGAAAGAAGGGCTTCTGTTCAATCAATATTGAAAAGGACATGATGAATTCGGAAATTGGATTCGGCAGACGTGTTCTTCAGGTTTTTGAGGAGAACGGCATTTCCTTTGAACATATGCCCTCAGGTATTGATACACTCACGGTATTTGTTCATCAGGATGAGTTTATGCACAAGGAACAGAAGGTTGTAGCAGGAATCCACAGACTTGCACAGCCCGACTCAATCGAAATCGAGTCAGATCTTGCACTTATTGCCGTTGTAGGACGTGGCATGAAGGCAGCCCGCGGTACTGCAGGCAGGATTTTCTCCGCACTTGCCCATAATAATGTAAACGTAAAAATGATTGATCAGGGTTCTTCAGAGCTGAACATCATAATCGGTGTTGCAAATGACGACTTTGAGGCAGCTATTCAGGCTATTTATAATATTTTTGTACTGACTAAAATCTGAAAAGAGCATATGACATAAAAAAAGTGCCCGGAAAGCAAAATTTCCGGGCATTTCTTTGTCCCATATGTATTTGAACGTTTATTCACAGGCTGTTCAAACCGCCTTCATAAGCCCTGTCTGCTTCGCAGTCGGCCGTCACTTCGGGCCTGAAAACCCGGATTTCAAATACTGCGGACGAATGGTTTAGAGCGAAATATCAATATTTGCTCCCACTGAAGGGTTCACCGAGCGTTCCATCGTGCTGCGCATCATATCAATTAATGCCTGCCCGCTGGACTCATTGGTATCAAGAACCTTTGCAAATACCAGTTCGCCGGCTTGAGTCTGAACCTTATTATTGGCCATTATTGTGGACAATGCAGGTATCATTTCCGGGGACATAGTTGAAATATCCATAGGCAACCTTCCCTTCATAAGAAAACATTTAATGTTTCATAATGTATATCGTCATTATCGGATAAAAAATGAGTAAAAAAAATGATATATTTTGACAAAAAAATGACATCAAATAAACTTGCCTATAGGTGTTGGATATGCTATACTGACTCCATAGGCTGTCATTTGGAATTGCGGTTTTGTATACAGGCTTCGCAATAGCCCGTTTATTGTGAAACAGGTACATAAAGCCGTAAGGAAAATAAAGACAGAATAAAATAAGAGAAGGAGATTTATCATGATCGATTTAAAGAAAATCAAAAACATTCCCGATGTTAAGCTTGGTATCATCGCAGTTAGCCGTGACTGCTTCCCCATCGCTCTTTCAGAGAAGAGACGTGCTGCAATCAAGGCTGCTTACACAGGCGACCTCTACGAGTGTAAGGTAACTGTTGAGAACGAGAAGGACATGCTTGCGGCAGTTGCTGATGTTAAGGCGGCAGAGTGCAACGCACTTGTTGTTTTCCTCGGAAACTTCGGACCTGAGACACCTGAAACACTTATTGCAAAGAATTTTGACGGCCCTGTTATGTTTGTTGCAGCAGCTGAAGGCGACGGCGATATGATCAACGGACGTGGCGATGCTTACTGTGGTATGCTTAACTGCTCATACAACCTTGGCATGCGTCATCTTAAGGGATATATTCCGGAGTACCCTGTTGGAACCTGTGATGACATCGCAAAGATGATCGCTGATTTCGTTCCCGTTGCTCGCGCTATCATCGGTGTTAAGAACCTTAAGGTTATCACCTTTGGTCCCCGTCCTCAGGACTTTTTCGCTTGTAATGCACCCATTAAGGGCCTTTACGAGTTAGGTATTGAAATTGAAGAGAATTCAGAGCTTGACCTTCTTGTTTCATACAAGGAGCATGCTAACGATCCCAGAATCCCTGAGATTTGCGAAGATATGGCAGCTGAGATGGGCGAGGGCAAGTACTATGCAGACCTCAATGCACGTATGGCACAGTTCGAGCTTACACTCCTTGATTGGGCTGAGAACCACAAGGGCGCTCGTAAGTATGTTGTATTTGCTGACAAGTGCTGGCCTGCATTCCCTTCACAGTTCGGCTTCGAGCCCTGCTATGTAAACAGCCGTCTTGCTGCTCACGGTATCCCCGTAGCATGTGAAGTAGATATTTACGGTGCTGTTTCAGAGTATATCGGTGCTTGTATTTCAGCTGATGCAGTTACTCTTCTTGATATCAACAATTCAGTTCCTCAGTACATTTATGATGAGGGCATCAAGGGTAAGTACAACTACTCACTTACCGATACATTCATGGGCTTCCATTGCGGCAATACTCCTTCATGCAAGATGTGTGCTGACCGTGCCGTTAAGTATCAGCTCATCCAGCACAGAGTTCTTGAGCCCGCAGGTTCAGAACCCGATATCTCACGTGGTACTCTTGAAGGCGATATCGCAGCAAGCGACATCACATTCTACAGATTACAGTGCAACAGTGATGGCGAGCTTGTTTCCTACATTGCAGAGGGTGAGATTCTTGATGTTGCTACACAGTCATTCGGTGGCATAGGTATCTTCGCTATTCCTGAGATGGGACGTTTCTATCGTCATGTACTTGTTCAGAAGAGATATCCTCATCATGGAGCAGTTGCTTTCGGTCATTACGGAAAGCTTCTCTTCGAAGTATTCAAGTTCCTTGGAATCAAGGATATTGCTTACAATCAGCCTAAGAATTTACCTTATCCTACAGAGAATCCCTGGGCTTAATGGTAAAGCTTAAACCTGAATAAAAGGGTGTGTGAAAAGATGAGAAATCATTTTTCACACACCCTTATTTTTGTGCGCCTAGCGGCGCACGTTTCTAACGGGTTAAAGTCCCGAATCCGCCCGGTAGTGGGAAGGATATAGCCGAAGGCAAGGGTGTCGGGGGCGACCTCGAATCTGAAGGAAGCTGGATGTGAGGAACATACTAACTCAC
>JAZQNG010000074.1:0-6415 GCA_045627205.1 Lachnospiraceae bacterium | reverse complement strand
GGACGGGGTTACTTCCCCCCTGGCTCATCCTGGCTCATTCCACCGGCTCTTTATTACAAAAAGAAAATTATAATACTATAATTTGCAAAATAATGTGTTGACTTTCAACTGTATATGTGTTATATATACAGATAGCACAGCAAAACAATATTAAATCGGAGGACGAATATATGAATATTGGAGCAGCATTTAAGGCAAAGGGTGCATGGGAAAAATTTACGAAGAATCATCCTAAATTTCCGCTTTTTCTTGAGGCAGTAAAAAACAAGGGTGTTCATGAGGGGACAATTGTATCGATTTCTTTTACGGAACCGGACGGTACAAAGCTTGAAACAAATCTTAAAATTACAAATGAAGACCTTGAACTGTTCGAGGTTGTAAAGGATATAGCGAAGTAGGAGGGAAAAATTGTGATACAGATTGATAATTTGACAAAGGTTTATAAGCTTTCCGCAAAGAAAATGCAGGAGCTTAAGACAAAGGAATCAAAAAAAATAGCTGTGAACGGTGTGACACTTGAGGCTAAAGAGGGAGAAATCTACGGTCTTTTGGGACCTAACGGTGCAGGAAAGACTACAACACTCAGATGTGTTGCAACACTGTTAAAGCCTACCAAGGGAAGCATTAAGGTATGCGGCTTTGATACCGTAAAGCAGGACAGGAAGGTACGTGACAGTATTGCCTTTCTTACAAATGAAATAAAGCTGGATCCCAAGTTTTCAGCTGATTATATGTTTAAGTTTTTCGGACATCTTCACGGTATGAACGACAAGGAGATTGAAACACGCCAGAAGGAGCTTTTTGAAGTATTTGGAATAAATGCTTTTAAGGACAAGAGAATCGAGGAGCTTTCGACAGGTATGAAGCAGAAGGCTGCAATTGCTGTCAGCCTTGTACACGATCCGAAGGTAGTCATTTTTGATGAACCCACGTCCGGACTTGATATTATCACTGCAAGAAGTGTTACGGATTATCTTCAGACCTTGAAAAACCAGGGAAAAACGGTAATCATTTCAACCCACATTATGTCAGAGGCAGAAAAGCTGTGCGACAGAATCGGAGTAATCATCAGCGGCAAAAAGGTGTGTGAAGGTACACTCCCTGAAATTCTTCAGGAAACAAACGCTGAAAATCTTGAGGATGCATTCTTCAATCTGTACAGTGAGTACGGTGAGTCATAATTTGAGAGGATATTCAAGGATAGAAAGGTGCGGTTACTGATATGAATTGTATAAAAATCATTATAAATAAAGAATTAAAAAGAGTTTTTAGCGATAAGAAGCTGATCTTCAGCCTGTTTATTCTGCCGGCTATTATCGTAATCGGTATGTATAGCCTGATCGGTGTGATGGCAGACAAGGTTAGCAGTGATATTGACAGCCATATTTCCTTTGTTACTATCGTAAATGCAACGGATGATATGAAGAGCATCATCAACAATGGCGAGTTCTCGAAATGTGCTGAAATAACATATCTTTCAGAGGATGAATATGAAAGGGATAAGGAAGCAATCCGTGAATCGGTCAGGGAGGCGCAGACAGATCTTCTTGTATATCTGGATCCTCAGTTTGAGGGAAAGATTGCGAACTACTCCCAGGCAGGAGATGCCATTCCGGTTGTGAAGCTTGGATACAACCAGACCTCAAATTATTCGGGTGCGGCATATTCCTCGTATTCAAGCATGGTAGCACAGCCCTACAGGGACCAGCTGCTTGCTAAGCGCTTTGGAAATCTCGATCTCTTAAACATTTTTACCACAGAAGAAGAAAATATTGTAAAGGAAGCAAAACAGAACAGCCAGGCTTTGGCACAGCTTCTTCCTTACTTTATAGTAATGATGCTTTTTGCAGGTGCAATGAGTGTTGGAATTGATGCAATTGCCGGTGAAAAGGAAAGAGGAACTCTTGCAACCATGCTTTTAAGCCCGGCCAAGAGAAGCGATATTGTCTGGGGAAAGCTTATTTCACTGATTATTCTTTCAGGTCTTTCATCAATCATTTATGCAGGTTCGATGATAATTGCGGCCCCGTTGATGACAAAGTCGATGGGACAGGATGCGTCACTGTTTGGAAACGTTTCCTTCGATGCGGTACAGATTGTAGAACTGTTTGCAATTATGCTTGCTCTTTCCTTCCTGTTTGTTTCAGTTATCGGACTTCTTGCAACTTATGCGAAGGATGTAAAGACAGCAACCTCATTATCAAGTCCCTGCTATATTATAGTAATTATTGCAGGAATGCTCACAATGTTCAATTCAAGTGCTGATATTGCCATTCAGAAATATGCGATTCCCGTATACGGAAATGCACTTATCATCAAGGATATTTGCGCAAATGAGGTAGTAATCGAAAAATTCGGTGCTTCGCTGATCGGAACACTTGCCATCGGAGTTCTCTGTGTAATTGCAATGACAAGGGCATTTAATAATGAAAAAATAATGTTTAACGCGTGACAAAAAAATACTTACATTTTTTGCTAAAGTGTGATATACTCAATCTGTAATGGTTGTCTTTCATTTTTGCAGATTGGAGGTATTACATGTTTGAAATAGGTGAATTTGTTGTTTTCGGAAGCGATGGAGTATGCCGCGTTGAAGCTGTTGGAAGCCTGGATATAGATGGAATTGCAAAGGATAAAATGTATTATACGCTTATTCCTGTAGGGAAAAGTGGAAACGGACACATTTTTGCTCCTGTAGAAGGCAGGAAAGTCACCGTAAGAAGAGTAGTGAACGCCGATGAGGCACATTCACTTATCAATGATATTTCAGACATCGGACGCCTGGATATTACAGATGAAAAGAAGCGCGAGGAGCGTTATAAGCAGGTTATCCAGCATTGCGACCTGCGTGAGATAGTCCAGCTGATAAAGGAAATTTACAGCCGACGTCAGAAGCGTGAGGAAATCGGGAAAAAGCTTACTGCGATTGACGAAAGATATTATAATATTGCGGAAAACTGTTTATACAGTGAACTGAGTCTTCCGCTTCACATGGATAAAATGCAGGTTCGTGATTATGTTGTAAAAAAGTGCTCGGAAATGAACTGACAGCATGGAAAAAACTGAATATACCGGTATGATATTTTATGTGCCTGATTTACCAAGTGTAGATCGGGCACTTTTTAGTACCATAAAAGTGTAGTTGTCAGAGAGTAATTAACTTTGACATCTACACTTATTTTTATAGAAAAAAAAGACTTTATAATTTGTTGTTTAACTGATATAATGATAATGGTATATTAGGGATATTCCGTAAAAAACCAAAACTGTTGCTCTTATGTCCATACATATATAAAGAATGGGTGAACAAATGGCCGGATTAATTGAATATCTTGAATGGCGGGGAGATATCAGCTTTGCTCAGGTGAAGCCATGTGAGGCTGATTATGCAGTGTTAGGCTGTATTTCTTATCTGCCTTATGAAAAGCTTGTAGTTTCAAATATGAACGGACGTCCTGTAAAGGCCGGAAGGGTGTTTGAAAAAATACTTCAGCTGTGCGGACCGAAGGGCGACGGAAGAGCCTATCATATGAAGGATGACGAGGCATTAACAAGAAAGCTTCTTGATTCCCCGCGTTTTTCCGAATTGGAGCTCGTTGGCTATGAAAACATCATAGATGAGGAAAAGGAAGAACAGTTTGCAGCCATAACGATGATTATGCCGGACCGGGAGCTGGTTGTTCTGTTCCGTGGAACCGACAAAACACTTGTAGGCTGGAAGGAAGACTTCAATATGGGGTTTTCGGATACGGTCCCCTCACAGCATGATGCACTCCGTTATCTTGAAAGTGCAGCAAAGGTATTTGGCAGGAAAATGTATGTGTGCGGCCATTCAAAGGGCGGAAATCTGGCAATGTACGCATCGGCCTACAGCAAACCGGAAACGCAGGCACTGATACATGAAATAGTGAATCTTGACGGTCCCGGATTTGATATAAGCAAGTCAGATGGGAATGACATGAGAAAAATCCGCGGACGCCTTCATACTTATCTTCCGCAGAAATCCATAGTAGGCATGCTTCTTGAGCATGGTGAGGAGAGCACGATCGTCCACAGCAATGCATCCATGGCATGGCAGCATTCACCGCACAGCTGGGAGGTGCGCCGCGGCAGGTTTATCCGTGAGGAGAACATGGGTGTGTTGAGCCGGAAAATAGACGGAACGTTAAAGGACTGGGTAACGAAACGGACTCCGGAGCAGAGGGAAAAGCTGGTTGAGGGGTATTGGAGAGTCATTACCGAGACCGGAGCAAAAAGAGTTGATGAACTTTTCTCACTGAAAAACGCATTTACGCTTCTGAAGGGAATAAATTCAATCGATGAGGAAACCAGGGAACTGCTTTCTGAATCTTTAAAATTATTTTTTAATTCATACAGGGATTTTTCAAACAATGAAAGAAACCAGAAAAAGTTACAGGGATAATTACAGAATTGCCATATTAACATCATATGCAGTTCTGAGGAATAGATTTAAGGAGGAAAAAAATGAGCAAAGGAACCTTTAAGGGCGGAATTCATCCCTATGAGGGAAAGGACGAAACAAAGGATAAGCCCACGGTGAAGCTGCTTCCGAAGGGGATTCTCGTGTTCCCAATGTCACAGCATATCGGAGCACCTGCAAAGCCGATTGTGGCGGTTGGAGACCATGTCCTGATGGGACAGAGGATAGCGGAGGCAGGAGGCTTTGTCTCAGCACCTATTGTATCATCGGTATCAGGTACCGTAAAGGAAATAAAGCCCACGCTTACGGTTTCCGGAAGCACCTGCGATGCGATTTATATAGAAAATGACAACAGCTATGAGGCAATTCCGGGCCTTGGTGAGAGCCGTGATTACACAAAGCTTTCCAAGCAGGAAATACGCGACATTATCAGGGATGCAGGTATTGTCGGAATGGGCGGTGCAGGTTTCCCGACATTTATAAAACTAACACCAAAAAATGAGGATGCCATTGACAGGATAATCGTAAACGGTTCAGAATGTGAGCCGTATCTTACCTCCGATTACAGAATGATGCTTGAGGAGGGTGATAAGCTGGTTGACGGTCTGAAAATCATCCTTCAGCTTTTTGAAAAGGCAGAGGGCATAATTGCGGTTGAGGACAATAAGCCTGAGGCAATAGCAAACCTTCAGAAGCTTACGGCTGGTGAAAGCAGAATTTCGGTAAAGGTACTTAAAACAAAGTATCCTGAAGGCGGTGAACGCCAGCTGATATATGCCGTAACAGGAAGAAAGATCAACTCCTCACAGCTTCCTGCAGACGCAGGCTGCATTGTAAACAATGTTGATACCGTGATTTCAATTCATATGGCAGTTGCCGAGAATACACCGCTAATGAGGCGTATTGTTACTGTTTCGGGTGATGCTATCGTCAATCCGCAGAACTTCAATGTTAAGACAGGTACGAAATATGCAGAGGTTCTTGAAGCGGCAGGCGGCTTTAAGCAGAAGCCCGTGAAGCTGATTTCCGGTGGTACGATGATGGGACTCGGTCTTTTTGATGTGGAGATTCCTGTTACGAAGACCTCATCTGCGCTACTGGCATTCGTTGAGGATTCTATGCTGAAGGTACCCGAAGGTCCCTGTATCAGATGCGGAAGATGCGTTGAGGTATGTCCTGAAAATCTTATTCCGCAGATGCTTATTGCTGCTGCGGAACGCTTTGACGATGCGTCCTTTGAAGCCGTAAACGGTATGGAATGTATGGAATGCGGTTCCTGTACCTTTGTCTGTCCGGCCGGAAGAAAGCTGACCCAGAGCATAAAGCAGACAAGAAGAAGCATATTGGATGCCAGAAAACGTAAATAAACCATTGAATTACCCAGGAAAGGAAAATGTCTTTTTGACATAAACAGACTATGAGAGAATTATATAATGTGTCAGCTTCTCCGCATGTACGGAGTGGCGTGACTACGAGAAGTATCATGCGGGATGTGGCAATAGCGCTGATTCCTGCCAGCGCAATGGGCGTATATATGTTTGGCTTCAGGGCATTTTTGGTGCTTCTGACCAGCGTGGCTTCGGCAGTTCTTGCAGAATTCCTGTGGAGAAAGCTGATGAAGAAAAAGGCACCCTACGAGTGCAGTGCACTGGTTACGGGTCTTTTACTTGGAATGAACCTTCCAGCAGGAGTTCCTCTCTGGATGCCTGTAGTAGGCAGCTTTTTTGCAATAATTGTTGTAAAGGAAATGTTTGGAGGACTCGGACAGAATTTCATGAATCCCGCGCTTGCTGCGCGCTGCTTCCTTCTTATCTGTTTCGCCGGCAGAATGACGGCCTTCGGAGTTGAAGCAACGACAGAGCATTTCTATTATGGAGCCTCTGCAATAGACGGTCTTTCATCGGCAACACCTCTTGCTGTGTTGAAGAGCCTTGACCCGGAACTTGCAACATCACCTGCTTACATATGGGACAG
>JAZQNG010000073.1:0-17735 GCA_045627205.1 Lachnospiraceae bacterium | reverse complement strand
AACTCAGGCTCAGAAGCATTCTTCTTTTTAACGTCTTCAATGACTCTCTCAATGTAAGCGTTCATTTCTTTACTTCCTCCTTAAAAATTTGAAGTGTTATTTACAAAACAGTATGATTATATTACCTCTTATTTTAAAATGCAAGCATTATTTTTTGTAGTGGATACATTTGTCCGCACTGCACGGACTGTATATAGATATGAACGCAACAGAAAAATAATGTTATAATCTGTTGTCCTTAAATTTAGTAACCGGAATTACATTTAAGTTGCAGATATAAGTAAACTGTGATATTATATGATTGGGTTTATTTTAAAACATATGAAAACGTTTAATTAATTTTTACAAGGATTTCATTTATATAATAAATCAGGGGTGGCATTATGGGATTACATTTTCTAATTGTAGATGACAGCGATCTTAATCTGACTGTATTATCTTCCCTTTTAAGGAAAAATCATGTCAGCTGTGATTGTGTAAGTTCAGCAATCGAAGCATATTCAAAGCTTGAATGCGTCCGTTATGATTTAATATTCATGGATTATATGATGCCTGACGTAAACGGTATTGAGGCTTCTGAATACATCAGAAATATGGTTTCTGCTTCATTTGAAAATAAATATTACGAGGATATTCCCATTGTCATCCTTACCGCCGAAGAAAATTTTGATTTTGCTCTTGGAACAACAGCAAACATCAGGGATTTTCTTACAAAGCCCTGTACCTCAACAAAGCTAATGGCAATGGTAGGTAAATATTTTCCGAATTACAATCCCGCAGATGAAATTCCTTTATTAAATGCAGATGTTGTCGACGGAATAGACGCTGACCCCAAGGAATGTCTTGATTATCTTGAAATTTTTATAAATACCTGTGATAATATTGCACTGACAATTAAAATGGCAGTGCATATCAGTGATTTTACAACCTTTACAATAGAGGTTCACCGATTAAAGGGCGAGGCGCAGATAATAAGTGCAACAAAGCTGGCAAACCTTGCAAAAATGCTTGAGGCTGCAGGAAAATCCATACTTAAAACCTATGACAACGGAAAAACAGAGGCAGAAAACATTGAGTTCATACGTGACAATACTCCTCTTCTGCTCAGTACCCTTGATAAACTTAAGAATGATATCGAAAACTATAAAAATGCAAATGGAATAACAAAAGGTACCGCAAAGCCCTTAAACTATGAGCAGAACCATCCTCCCGTAAAGAATAACGAGGAATCTACCAAGCTCATAATTTCCGTACAGCAGCGTGATAAGGCTATACGATATCTTAATTATGCCATCGAATCGATTGATGCAGGCGATGCCCAGAATGCCCGTAGCTGGCTTGAAGGAATCATCGACCTTCTCTCATAACAAAAATAAGGAAGGCAGATACAAATAATGTTAACAATCAATAATCTGTGTTACAGCGTTGAAGACGAAGGAAACATAAAAAACATAGTAAAGAATGTTTCCTTAAAGCTTGAAGACAATAAATTTTATGTTATAACCGGACCAAACGGCAGCGGTAAGTCTTCTCTTGCAAAGCTTATTGCAGGAATATATACTCCGACATCAGGTAGTATGATATTTGATGATACCGATATCACCAATATGAGTATAACCGAACGTGCAAGACTCGGAATCAGCTTTGCATTCCAGCAGCCCGTCAGATTTAAGGGAATTACCGTAAAGGATCTCATTACACTTGCTGCCGGAGATAAATTAAGTACAGCCTCCGCATGTGATTATCTTTCTGAGGTCGGTCTCTGTGCACGTGATTATATAAACCGTGAAATTAACAGCTCGCTTTCAGGCGGAGAACTTAAAAGAATAGAAATAGCCGTAACACTTGCCAGAGGAACGAAGCTTTCACTTTTTGATGAACCCGAGGCAGGAATAGACCTCTGGAGCTTTAATAATCTTATAAAGGTATTTGAAAAGCTTCACGATGAAACACATGGCTCGATTATTATTATTTCCCATCAGGAAAGAATTATTAATATTGCAGATGAAATAATCCTTCTGGCAAACGGAGAAATCCTAAAGCAGGGTACAAAGGAGGAGGTTCTTCCTCTCCTTAACGGAGCAGCTTCCTTAGGCTGTAAATATACAAAATAGCCATAAGGCGGAATCCGGCTGCGAATATTAACTTTGGAAAGGCACGGTAACACAATAAATGGATCAGATACAGAAAAATCTCCTTGCGGAAATTGCTGACCTGCATGAAATACCTACAGGAGCATATAATATCAGGGCAAATGGTGAAAGTGAAGGCCGACGTTCAACTGAAAATATTGAAATCGTCACAAAAACCGATAAACCCGGTATTGATATTCATATAAAGGACAATACGGTTCACGAAAGTCTGCATATTCCGGTAATAATCAGCGAAACAGGTCTTACAGAAAGTGTATATAATGATTTTTATATTGGTGAGAACTGCGATATTACAATAATTGCCGGTTGCGGTATTCATAACTGCGGTACACAGAAATCCCAGCATGACGGTATACACACATTTTTTGTCGGAAAAAATTCAAAGGTCCGTTATGTTGAAAAGCATTATGGTGAAGGTGACGGAAACGGTGAGGTTGTACTGAATCCTCAGACTATCGTTCATCTTGATGAAGGAAGCTACCTTGAAATGGATTCTGTACAGATAAAGGGTGTAGATTCCACTGTACGCCTTACAAAGGGCGATTTAAAGGATAATGCCACACTGGTTGTCAAGGAAAAAATTATGACTCACGGCCATCAGCATGCCGAAACTGATTTTCAGGTTGAATTAAACGGTGAAAACTGCAGCACTAATGTAGTCTCCCGTTCTGTTGCACGTGATTTTTCAACACAGCTGTTCAAATCCAATATTGTCGGCAACAATAAATGTGCAGGTCATTCCGAATGTGATGCCATCATAATGGACAATGCAAAAGTTGATGCAGTACCCGGACTTTGTGCCAACAACCTTGATGCGTCCCTGATACATGAGGCAGCCATCGGAAAAATAGCCGGAGAACAGCTCATAAAGCTTATGACACTCGGACTTACCGAGGAGGAAGCTGAGGCAATGATTGTTGATGGTTTCCTGAAATAGAATTGTTTAAAATGTTTGTTCAATTCAGTTTAATATATTGACAAAAATAGCCATCAATGATAAACTGACGATGTGGTTTTAAGATGTTTTTGCCGCAATGGCGGAATGGCAGACGCAGTGGACTCAAAATCCACCGCCCTCAAAAGCGTGCGGGTTCAAGTCCCGCTTGCGGCATTAATGAATTAAAATATGTCAAAAATACCCGACCTGCTAATGGTCGGGTATTTTTATGTTTATTACTGTCAAATTTTAATATAGTACTCTACTGATTATATTATCTTATATTACTGTTCAAATTTTGTTTCACAATATAAGCATCTGTAGGTTCTCTTATCTACATCTGTAAGCTTGAATATATGGGGAAGCTCCTGCTCTGTAGACGTTATACAACGGGGATTCTTGCACTTTATTATGTTCTTTACGGTCTTAGGAAGCTCAATATGCTCCTTACCTACACGTACATTATCCTTTATTGTATTTACGGTAATATTAGGATCTATAAAGCCCAAAACATCCAGGTCCAGATCTATCACTTCATCAACCTTGATGATATCCTTCCTGCCCATCTTTTTACTTGTTACATTTTTTATCAGGGCAACGGAACACTCCAGGTCTCCAAGATGAAGTGCATTATAAATTTTCATTCCTTTACCGGCTTCAATATGGTCTATTACCAATCCGTTTGTAATTCCATCTATATTCATTGAATTTTCACCTTTCCTTGATTAAATCAAATGTCTGACGGCTGAAAATACGCTTATTGGATACCCAAAAGCTTCATAATAAGTGCCATTCTGATAAACTTACCGTTTTTAACCTGTTTAAAATAAGCAGCCCTGGGATCATCATCAACAGCAACGGAAATCTCATTTACCCTGGGAAGCGGATGCATGATTGTTAAATTATCATTTGCATATTTCAGCTTTTCAGGAGTAAGAATATAGCTGTCCTTCAGACGTAAATAGTCCTCCTCATTAAAGAAACGTTCTCTCTGGACACGTGTCATATACAGGATATCCAGCTTTGGAAGTGCAGCTATCAGGTCTGTAGTCTGTTCATAGGGAATATTTTTCTTTTTAAGTGTTTCATGCTTTACATAGCTTGGAAGCTTTAATTCCTCGGGAGAAATCAGCACAAAGCTTACACCCTCATATCTTGACATAGCCTCGATAAGCGAATGTACTGTCCTGCCGAACTTTAAATCCCCGCAGACACCGATACACAGATTATCCAGTCTTCCCTTTTCATTTTTGATTGTTAAAAGATCTGTCAGTGTCTGAGTCGGATGGTTGTGTCCGCCGTCTCCTGCATTAATAACAGGAACTCCGGCATGCATTGATGCAACCAGAGGAGCACCCTCCTTAGGATGACGCATTGCAATAATATCTGCATAACAGCCTACCGTCCTGACTGTATCGGCAACACTTTCACCCTTTGCAGCTGAGCTGGCCTGAGCCTCTGAAAAGCCTATGACATTTCCGCCAAGGTCAAGCATAGCTGATTCAAAGCTAAGTCTTGTTCTTGTGGAAGGTTCAAAAAACAATGTGGCAAGCTTTTTATATCTGCACTTTTCACGATACTTATCAGGACTTGAAATAATATCCTGTGCCACATCAATTAACTCATCAATCTCTTCTAATGACAATTCACGAATATCAATTAAATTTTTCATACAAATCCTCATGCCGCGAGTTTTACGAGTGGCTAATGGATACAATTTGAGGAGCTCGCGACTCAAATTGCTGTGTGAAAAATTTGCGTATATGATTTTTCACACTATCCTACATAATTGTATTGAAAGCATTTTATCATTCTAAGGTTTCTAAATTACCTTTTATCAGCAGAATTCAGCTACGCAGCGCTTATATGCAGCAACAGGATCCTCTGCCTGGGTAATGGGTCTTCCTACAACGATAAAGTCAGAACCGATTTCCTTTGCCTGTGCGGGTGTCATGATTCTTCTCTGATCATCTTTTGCGCTGTCAGCAAAACGAACACCGGGTGTAATTGTCAAAAAGCTTTTACCGCATCTTTCCTTTACTACGGCTGCCTCAAGCGGTGAACATACAACTCCGTCAAGTCCTGCATCCTTTGCATTTTCAGCATAGTGCATAACTGTCTCAGGAAGGCTCTCAGAAATCAGCAGTTCATCATGCATTCTCTGTTCATCAGTTGAAGTAAGCTGTGTAACAGCAATAAGAATAGGTCTCGTCCCGTCAGGTCTTGTAAGTCCCTCAAGTGCAGCCTCCATCATTGCCTTAGTACCTGCAGCATGAAGATTGGTCATATCAACATCAAGCTTTGAAAGAACAGCCATTGTTTTCTTTACAGTATTGGGAATATCATGACACTTAAGGTCAAGGAAAATTTTATGTCCTCTCTGCTTAATCTGTCTTACAATATCAGGACCTGCCCCATAAAACAGCTCCATTCCGATTTTGACAAAGGGTTTAACATCCGTAAACCTGTCAAGAAATGCAAGTGTTTCCTCCGCACTTGAGAAATCACAGGCAATAATTACATCTCGTTTTGTTTCCATTTTCAAAACCTCCCATTATTTTTTATGATTTATTCCATTATTTCAACAATTATGTGCAGCACCGATTATATCTGAAAGCCTGTTTATTCCAAGTTTACCGCATAATTCAGGCAGTTCCCTTATAATATTAGGACACACATACGGATCTGTAAGATTTGCTGCTCCGACTTCCACCGCAGATGCACCGGCCATCATCATTTCAATTACATCGCTGGCATTGGATACGCCGCCCATACCGATAATAGGAATCTTAACTGCTTCATATACCTGATATACCATTCTTACGGCAACAGGGAAAATCGCAGGACCGGAAAAGCCTCCCATTTTATTTGCCACGACAGGCTTTTTTCTCTTTATGTCAATACGCATTCCTAAAAGTGTATTAATAAGGCTTATTCCAGCTGCACCTGCTTCTTCACAGGCCCTGGCAATTACAGCTATATCACTGACATTAGGACTTAACTTCATATAAACAGGCTTTGAGGTTACGGACTTAACAGCAGCAGTAACCTCTGCTGCAGCTTCAGGACTTGTTCCGAACGCCATTCCGCCTGCATGCACATTGGGACAGCTGATATTTACCTCTATAATTCCAACCTGCTCCTCCTTGTCGATTCTTTCGCAGCAATATTTATATTCATCAACAGAAAAGCCACTTATATTTGCTATAACAGGCTTATGAAATATATTTTTAAGTTCAGGCAGTTCTTTATTGATAACAGCATCAATTCCCGGATTTGCGAGTCCGACCGAATTAATCATTCCGGAATAACACTCTGCAATTCTTGGAGTGGGATTTCCAAATCTTGCTTCCTTTGTTGTACCCTTAAAGGAAAATGAGCCAAGAACATTGATATCGTATAATTCAGAAAATTCCTTTCCGAAGCCAAAGGTACCGCTTGCCGGAATAACAGGATTATCAAGCACAAGACCACTTAAATTTGTACTAATATCACACATATACCCTAAAATCCTTTCTGTTTACTTAAGGTCATCAGTCATAAAGACAGGGCCGTCCTTACATACCTTTTTAAACCCGCTCTTTGTTTCAATCGAACACCCTACACATGCACCAAAGCCACAGCCCATACGCTCTTCAAAGCTCAGCTGTCCCTTCAGTGAAGTATCATTACGCTCAGAAAGCTTCTTTTCAATTGCTTTGAGCATCGGTACCGGTCCGCACGCATAGTAATGTGAAATCGTTTCTATTTTATCAAAGCAGTCAGTAACAAAGCCCTTCTGACCGAACGAGCCGTCAACAGTAGCAGTATAAACACTGCAGGAGCCTGTACCAATATTACAATTAAGCTTTTCAAACTCATCGGTATAAAAAACATCTGCTTCGGAAGCAAAGCCTAATACAACATTTACTTTTTTCCCCAGCTCAACAAGTCTTTTGGCAAGACCATACATGGGAGGTGTACCGACACCGCCACCGATAAGTAAAGGATTTTCACCGGCAGCTGATATGTCAAAACCATTTCCCAGCCCCATCAGAACATCAAGCTCATCACCTGAGACCATTGAAGAAATAGCATCTGTTCCGTTTCCGACAACCTTATAGATAATTTTAAGCTGTCCTTCAGAGAAATCACACACTGATATAGGACGTCTCAGATAAAACCCCGGAACCTTAATATTTACAAACTGTCCGGGTCGGGTAATAAGCTCACAATTACCCTCAAGTATCATTTCATATACACCGGCTGCAATCTTCCGGTTAGATTTAATTTTTAAAATTTCCTCAAGCTTTTTCACATATACCTCCGAAACAAACCTGCTAAATTCATTACTATAAGCAGTCCGGTAAACATTCTTATATAATTTAATCCGACACTCTTCAGTCAGAAGCTGCGTTATATACTATTTCACCGTTGCATATTGTCATCAGACATTTTCCGTAAACACTGTTTTTGTCAAAGGGTGTAAACCTGCCCTTAGACCTAAACGTATCAGGGTCTATCGTATATTCCTTATCAAGGTCATACACACAAAGATTACCAGCACTTATATTCTTCCCGGAGCTAAGCAATCCGAAGCGTTTCATCGGATTTACATACATAAGCTCAATAAGTCTTTCAAGTGTAATAAAGCCGGTCCTAACAAGCCCTGTATAAAGAACAGGAAATGCACATTCCAAACCAACTACACCCATCGGACCGTCAAAGCCCTTTGATTTTTCCTCGGTTGAATGCGGTGCATGGTCTGTTGCAATCATATCTATAGTACCATCCGCAAGCCCCTCAAGAAGTGCCCTGCGATCCTCCTCACTTCGAAGCGGAGGATTCATTTTAAACCGTCCGAGCCCATATTTCCTACCAGACTCTTCTTTATCATTTAATGCATTTACTATTGTTTCTTCAGAAAGCAACAGATAATGCGGTCCGGTCTCACAGGTAACATTTATTCCGCAAGCCTTAGCCTTTCGTATAAGATCGACACTTTCCTTAGTGGATATATGGCAGACATGGTAGGCGCAGCCTGTTTCTCCTGCAAGCTTTAAATCACGTTCAATCATCTTCCACTCACTTTCGGATGAAATGCCTTCTATGCCAAGTGCATCGGCTGCCTTTCCGGCATGGACATTTTTTCCTCCCATCAGTGATTTGTATTCACAATGAGCAGATATAACCTTACCCTGACTTTTCGCCTTAAGCATAGCCTGTTTCATTAATTCATCACTTACAACCCCAACACCGTCATCTGAATAAGCAGCTGCAGCATCAAGTTCATCCAGTGCAGATAATTCCAGGCCAAGCTCCCCCTTGGTAATTGAAGCATAAGGATAAACATTTATAACGGCTTTTTCCCTTATGGCATCCAGTTCAATCTCAAGATTTTTTCTGCAGTCCGGAACAGGATTCAAATTCGGCATTGTAAAAACATGCGTATAACCGCCTGCAGCAGCAGCCAAAGACCCACTTGCAATATCCTCTTTATATAAAAATCCCGGCTCGCGAAAATGCACATGCACATCGGCAAAACCGGGAAAAATATATTTATCATTAAATTCAAAAGGAATAGCTGAAGGGGCAATTTTGCTGAAATCTTCATTTGGAGATAAAAAGGAAATATCAGACTTCCCAACCAATACATCAGTCAGGACAAATTTTCCATCGATATAAGCTTTTGCACCTCGAAGTAAAGTCTCCATTTCGAAACCTCCCATCATCATCTTGTATACCTTAACATAGGTACCACATAATGTCAAATGGATTTTAAGGATTTCGAAGATAAAATTTTACCTCATCCTCGTTACAGTTCAGAACTCTTGAACTGTCAATCGAATAATCATTCAGAAGCTTTATGGTCTTTGTAAAGCTTCCGACCTCTCTGCAGAAATGGGCATCTGTTCCGAGACAGAAACGATTTCCGTTCTGTGCGGCAATATCCATCCAATATCTGACTATATCATAATATCCCCTGTCGGATTCAAGTGAATGCTCATTTATTTCAAGAAATATATTCTTCTTTTTAGCAAGAAGGACTATTTTTTCGAGAAACTGCTTCGCACCTGCACTCAGTCCATCGAAAAATTTACCATAGCAAAGCTCGTCAAGTTCCCTTTCAATATGATTGAAGGCATTGTTCCATTCAGCAGCTTCAGCAAAGGCTTCATAAAGGTCATCATAGGTCAGTGATTTAATATTAGGAATGAATGATTTATGTACGCCTATCGGACGCCATTTAAGCATCAAAAGCTTCCTGCGGTAATCAGTATTCTGAAGCAGATTAAATTCAGCACTGCTTATAACCCTTACAATATCAAGAGTCTTATTGACATTGGGTTCCAAATACTTTATACGGCTGACTTCATTTTTCCTGTTCACATCATCTGAACTATGGAAATAATGATCGGTTATGCCGATGTATTTCATTCCCCTTTCCTGACCATACCGGATATTTTCATCAACAGTTGAATATGCATGCAGACTTGCCACAGTATGAGTGTGCATATCTGCAACAATATCATTTTTATTAATCATACTGCAATTTCCTGTTTACTTTTTAAATTTAGCATTAACCGGTGACGACCAGTCAGTGTAAACCTTTTTGCCATCAACCAGCTTATAGCCACGCACCTTAAAATAGTAAACCTTGCCTTTCTTACCACCCTTATATTTATAGCTTAATGTACTTCCGGCCTTGATGGTTTTCTTTTTGCTATAGGTCTTTCCTTTATTTCCCGAAACATAAATCTCGTAGCCGTCAAGACTGATATCCGAGGCTTCCTTGAAGGAAACATTGATATACCCCTTTTTAGCCTTAAGCTTTGCTGTAAAGGAGGCCTTATTTAAATAATATTCATCAGAATATCTTACAACAAGTGCAGCTGAAGACTTATTACCGAACTTATCAGAAACCGTTACAATTGTTGCACCGGCCTTTTTAAGACGAAGTCTTACTGATGTGCTGTAAGGATCACCGCCATAAATTTCAGCAACTGATTTATCAGAGCTTTCCCATTTGAATTCATATGAAGGCTCAAAGGAATGTTCAAAATTCTTAAGCTGAAGATTAATATAAGAATATGTATAATCACCTGTTATCTCTGCTACATATTCAGTTTTTTCAAAATCAAGCGGTCTGGTATAAACATTAACCTCCCACTCCTCGGTATGATTGTCCTTGGCATTATAAAATGTAAGGACTGCCTTGCCGGGCTTGTATGCCCTTGAAGGATAGTCTCCCTCTTCCCTTCTGTAGGGAATTGACAAAATCGATGTATCCGAGCTTGAAAGTGTGGTATGAATATCCTTTATGGGATCGATATGTGCCAGACGTCCTACCTCAACACCCATATAATATTTTACATAGGTCGGAGTATTATTTACAGGTACAGTAATGGCTGTTTCAGGTTTAATTATTGTCTTGTTAATTTCATTATTTGTTATTACCTGGGGAACAATATCAACCGAAGGTCTGTCATTCTTCCAGCTCTCATCCTCAATAGGTTTTGAAGCAGATTCAATAACCTTTATATTGGAATCGTAGTCAGCAGCGTCATCAAAACCATTATTGATTTTCTCTGTCCAATCTTCGATTAAATCCTGTCTGTCATCAGCGAAATCGTCTGAATAATTGGCATTTTCAAGGAAACTGCAGTAATCTCCGCTGATTACATCATAGTCTGTGTTATAATATCCACCGCTGAGATAGTCATTATCAGTAGTATAATATCCTCCACTGAGATAATCATTATCAGCTAAATTCTGTACATCTGCCGCAGACACCAAAAGTGTACCGGTCAAAAGGTTCTGATTCGTCAGAAGCAGCTCCTCCGCATACACTGAAGAGCCTGTTGATAATAAAGCCAAAACGAGTACTGCAGCAATCAGCTTTTTAAATGTTCTTTTCATAAAACCCTCCTCAAAAAATTATATCTGTTTCCGGACTATGGTATACTCATTGCCAACACGGTAATACGGACAATGATAATGCGGATCCATACTCATCTTTGCAATATCATCCTCATCAAGAGCACTCTGCGAACAATAATACTCTTCAAAATCGTAATCATATTCATAATACATACAATCGTCGCATTTTCCCTGCACCTTATTTTCCATAATACCCCTCATGCCGCGAGTTATACGAGTGGCTAATGGATACAATTTGAGGAGCTCGCGACTCAAATTGCTGTGTGAAAAATTTGCGTATATGATTTTTCACACTACCCTCATGCCGCGAGTTATACGAGTGGCTAATGGATACAATTTGAGGAGCTCGCGACTCAAATTGCCGTGTGAAAAATTAGCGCATATGATTTTTCACACTACCCTCATGCCGCGAGTTATACGAGTGGCTAATGGATACAATTTGAGGAGCTCGCGACTCAAATTGCTGTGTGAAAAATTTGCGTATATGATTTTTCACACTACCCCCGTGTCAAAGCCGGACTAAATTGAAGCATACAAAACAGCTTATTTTTTGTACACTTCATCATGGGTTCTGTACACCATACAGACATATTATAAAGCTTAATCAATTCTGCGTCAACCATCTTTAAGTTCGGGTTTAGGATACAAAAAGGTATGCTTCAGCAAAATAAGCTGTGGAAAGCTAAAAAATTTACAATAAAATTCCATTCTGTAAAAAGTCTTCGAAAATAAAAAAAAACTGCCTGAATAAGCAGTTTTAAGTAGCGAGAGGGGGATTCGAACCCTCGACACCGCGGGTATGAACCGCGTGCTCTGGCCAACTGAGCTATCTCGCCATATTAAATTTAAAAGACTGATGGGACCTACAGGGCTCGAACCTGTGACCCTCTGCTTGTAAGGCAGATGCTCTCCCAGCTGAGCTAAGATCCCATATCGCGTCAACAATGGATATTATATACACCAGATATGTATTTGTCAACAATAAATTTTTATTTTTTTAAAAATTCAAACAATTCTTATTTTCCTGTGATAAGGTTATAATAAGCTATTATTTCTTCTGCAAGATTTTTTCTGAAATCCGAATTATTATCAGGCATTTTAGTTGTCACATATCGGTATTCAGAGCCATCAGAATATTTTATAATAAGGCTCAGCTGTATATTATCGTTGCTATCATAATCGTATTTACCGTTATTTTCCTCAAAACCATATTCAGATATCATTCCTTCAAATTCCTGAAGTACACTTACGTCTGTAATATCTCCGGATTCATCGATTGCATACCCTGTAGGCATAAACTCTCCTACGGGATCGTTAAAGCCAATTGTCCATTTATTCTTTTCTGAATCAAGACGGATTTTCATAGAAGCCTCCTTAACCCGTCCTGAAAGCAGTGTATAGGAATACTCAAGATATAAAGGCTTTTTTTCAAAAGCCTCTTCATTCTCACTGTCCGGCTGTTCTGTCTGATGGTTTTCTGATATATCCTGAGGAATCTGTGTTGCTTTACCTTTTTCGGTATCAGACTCTATATTTGAACTGCAGCCTGAAAATAAAAGCAGGCAAAATATAAGCAGTGCACTGATATACTGATATTTCATCCTTAAGACGGATGTTCTATAAATTATCATTTCAATCAATAACCTCCTGCTATTGATATGTAAGCCTTAATATGATATGATAATTTTATATCAAATCAATTTATAGCCATGAATAAATATGATATAAATTACAGAATATAAGGTGACATAATAATTCTGTTTTCAAAAACCGGAAAGGGGTGAGCGTATGAGTCTTCTTGAATCAGGAGAAATGTATCTTGAAACAATTTATGTCCTTATGAAGAAAAAAGACAAGGTACGCTCTATTGATGTAAGCGAAGAAATCGGCTTCACCAAGCCCTCTGTAAGTCGTGCCATGAGCAATCTGAAGCAGGGTGAATATATCACGATAGATAAGGACGGATATATATCCTTCACTGCAAAAGGAATGGAGATTGCCATGAAAATATACGAGCGTCACGAGGTTCTCACTTCTGCCCTTATGAAACTTGGTGTTTCAGAGGAGATTGCCATGAAGGATGCCTGCAAAATCGAACATGATATCAGTAACGAAACGTTTGAAGCCATAAAAAAGCTGATTAACTGAGATAGATTATTTCTGTTTCAAAGTCTTCACTTTTAAGGCCATACCCTTCCGAAGCATCATTAGGTACCATTTCAACCTCACCAAAAACATTAAAATACTCATCTGCCCTTGCATAATCCTTTGCCGGATACATACTGCCACCAAACCTGGAGGCGGTTGGAATAAAGCCAGGGTCAGTATTTCCAAAGAAATAGGAATCTCCTGTTTCTTTTTTATTTATTAAATCAACAAATACCCATCCATACGGTGAAAGATAAACCATGGCAATACTATGCGGATGTCCATGCTCACCCTCGGCAACACGTCCGAGAATTCCGCCCTGCCATCTTGCAGGGACACCGCACATCCTGCATAAGGTTACATATTCAGCCGCTAAATCCAATTTTCTCCCGGGATATGCTTCCGAACAGACAATATCGGATATTTCATAAGCGATTTTACCCTTTTTACCGGCATAATCTGAAGATAAAACATATTTTCCGTCTTTCTGAACAAGAAATCCCATATCACATAGAAACTCATATTTTTCTTTAGAAAAAACAATATAATCTTCAGCTGTAAAATCCATTATACTTACTGCATCGGGGGCTAAGGCAGTATAAGATTCACATCCGCAGTGATGTTTTTCCATATAAGCTTCAATCTGCTCAGCACTAAAGCCCTTCTGCTCCGTTGTATCAACACAGTTCAAATCGATTACTTCATATTTCATCCTGTTTTCAAAAGCAAATTCAATAACAAAGGGCCGGTTTTCATCAAGCCGCTCATTATAATAAGCAGTTCTCTGCGGATAATCCTCAACTGAAACCATCCTGAACATCGGGTCAAAATCAAGCAGCTGTCCTTCATAAAGCTGGTTGGCATTTATTGGTACAGGAAGCATGACACGTATTGTACCTGCCCTGAAGGATGAAGCCTTAATGCGAAGTGTAATCCTTGCATGAACCGGCTGCTCAATGAATCCGTTATTTTTTAATTTTTCAATTAGATCTGAATTAATATAAGCCATAATATAACCTGCCATTAAATTTATGCTGCAAAAAAATTTGCAGCCGCATTACTACGACTGCAATGTTGTCTATATAATACACTCAATTCAGGTTTTTGTCCAGTACGGTCTTTGGTCCCTATGTGAAAAACCAACAAGCTTTTCACGCAAAACATTTGCCTTCTCATCCAATGCTTCAATATCCTTATCCTTAAGGACACCTGCATTTTTGTATTCCTCATATGTTTTCTCAAATTCGTCCATCGTTTCACGGGCTGAATCTTTATAATTATTTGACATATCCATTTGAACATGCTCAAGCAGATTCTCAAGCCAGCGAACATATTTAGATGTAAATAACCCCATACAGACCTCCCTGTAACAAATGCAATGATTTCCCCAAATTCAAAGCATTCCCGAACAATAACCGTATCAAACAAATAATAAAACTCAATATATAATACTTAAATTAACAAAAAATTGTTTATAACTAAATAAATATTTTTATTAATTATCTAATTCTTTATAATATATTATTTTGTTTTGCTTATTATATCACAAAATTATATAAAAAGCAATATATCATTATAAGAATCGCAATATTCGTATCAAAAATCTCCGGGGAATAATATCCCCGGAGATTAAATCAGAATTATTGATTAATTTGTGTGAAAAACGATAATTTACCAATTATTCACGGCTGATATATTAATCAATTTCCAAAAATAGCGTCAAGTCCATCCTGAACCTGCTGCTTGTAGGTCTCCTGCCACTGAGCAGGTGTCATGGTTCCGTTTACGATTGAATTGATATCATAGTAGAAACCAAGACTCTGCCAAAGGTCAACCTCCTGATGAGCCATACAATCCTGCTGTACCTTGTAGTTGCTCTCCTGATACTCGGGATCTCTACCACAGGCTGTTCTCCACCAAACCATTGAAGCAGGGTTGTCACGGAGTGAGGTATCAAAATCATACCAGTTCCATGAATCATAAAGAACGTTAAATACAAGCTCAGGCTCCTGAACGCCTGCAGGAATGATATAAAGCTCAGCACCTGTATTGTTCAGACCGGCATTTGTATCCTTGTTACCGCTGGGGCCAACAGGCCAACGAACATATGCAATATCCCATGTAAGTGTATCCTCACCTAAAGCTCCGTCCCAGTCATAATCCTTTGTCTGCTCAGTATGGAACCAGCATGAAATAGGGAAGAATCCGCTCTTACCTTCCTTATATGCGAATCTCATGGTTTCATAAGCATTCTCACCAAAGTCATAAGGTAAGCAGTAGTTATAAGTTGTATACATATCCTGAAGCTGCTGAAGAGCCTCTGCAACCTTTGAATCGCCGATTGTTGTCTCTGTACCAGCAGCAATAAGAGCACCATTTGACATCATAAGACACTCAAGTGTATCTGTTGCGAATCCGCTGAAGCCGTACTGATCAATAGTACCATCACCGTCAGTATCCTGTGTAAGAATACTGCAGTACTCATTGAACTTATCCCATGTCCACTCACCACGCTCGTAAAGGTCGCGGGGATCCTCAAGGTTATTATCCTCAAGCATCTGAACATTGAATGCAAGCGGGAAGGTATTTACCATACCGCCCTGTCTCTGAATGATGCAGGCCTTACCATCACCGATATCAAGATATGAAGCAACAATCTGATCTGTGAAAATATCATGATCTGCAGGAAGTATTGTCTTTAAATCTACACAAAGGTTATTTGCCTGTGCAGGGAATGCAAGCTGTGACTCAACAAGATATATATCGCAGTCGGGTGAACCAGCAAGGATAGAGGTATTGATTGATTCCTTAACACCTGAATAAGTAAGGTTTTTCCAGAAATATTTAACATCATACTTCTGCTCAATCTTCGAAACGCTTTCAAATCTCATCTGCATTGCTTTACGATTTGCTGCGTTTTCTTCCTTCTTTGCATCATCGTCTTCTTCCTTATCCTGAGCAGCAGCCCAGTCAGGATTGTCCTCTACAGATGTATCAGCGCTGTCGTAATGCTGTGTCCACCATGAACCGATAAGTATTTCATTGTTATGTACCTTGGTAACTGTTGTAGCATCCCCGTTATCAACTGTCTGTGCAACATCACCGTTTTCCACAACCTTAGGACCACTGTCATTGCTTGAGCATGCTGCAATGCTGAAAACCATTACCACACTCAAGGCTAAAGCAAGAATTCTTTTAATATTCTTCATGTCATTATTCCTTTCTCTCTACTTATTGCTGACCGATTGTAAGGGAATATACCTCCCATGCACCTGATGACTCAAACTGGATTCTGTAGCTGTCAGGCTTACCCCATGTTTCAATATCATCACCGCAAACAGCAGCAATCTGTTCATAGGTAACATAGCAGTAACCATCTGAAATAACAGCAGGATCTGTACAGCTTGCATCACCGTCACATCTGCCTACTCTTGACCAGCCGGCATCTGCATCAGGGAATACTAACCAGAGATTATTCTTTTCACTCTGGAATGCAACCTTAATAAGTGCTCCGGGAACAAGTGCCTTCTTAATTTCATCAGTTACAGCCCCACCATCCTGGCCATAAGCCTTACCTGATGTAGCAAAGCCTTCATATTCCTTAGCGCCTCTCATCTTGGGAGGATTTGAATAATTACCTACGTTTACTGCAAATACTTCCCAAGGAGCTGAAGATTCACACTGAAGTCTGAATGAATCGGGCTTGCCCCATGTATTCTTGTCTGAACCAAGGGCTCTTACAAGCTGATCATATGTGATGTAACACTTTCCGTTATAGCAAACTGCAGGATCTGTTGCACTGCTGTCTGAATCACAACGTCCTACTCTTGTCCAGCCTGCATCTGCATCAGGGAATACAGCCCAAAGAAGACCTGATTCACTTTCAAAGCTGATTTCAAGTGCTGTACCGGGAACAATAGCGTCAAGTACATCTGCAGGGATTTCAAAACCGCTCTGTGCCCATGCCTTATCAGAACATGCAAAGCCTTCAAATTCCTTAGTCTGTTCAAATGTACCAAGGTCAAGGACCTTACCTACACGAACTGCAAAAGCTTCCCAAGCACCTGATGATTCACACTGAAGTACAACACCGGTATCAAGTCCCCATGTTGACTTATCCTCGCCACAGATTGCAACGATATCCTCGTATCTGAGCTGAGCGGTATTTCCGGATGCATTGATGTACATTCCTGCACCGTCATTATTTGTGCCGTTACCAACTCTTGACCAGCCGGCTGTTGCGTTAGGGAATACAAACCAGATAACGCCTGTTTCTGATTCAAAATTAACCTCAAGTGCTGTTCCGGGAACAAGTGCATCCCATACCTCCTGAGGGAATATATAACCGGCCTGAGCCCATGCCTTCTCACTTGTGCTGAAGCCTTCAAACTCAACAACATCAGTAAGGGCAAAGAGATTTGAACGGTCCTCTGCTTCTGCAGAAAGTCCGTCATACTCTGCGAATTCAACTGTAGAATCAGCAGCAACTACATTTCCATTTTCATCAAGGAAACGGATATTATCAATAATACATGTACCAAGTTCGTCAATAAGCTTTGACTGTTCAATTGCACCAT
>JAZQNG010000072.1:0-2780 GCA_045627205.1 Lachnospiraceae bacterium | reverse complement strand
CCCGTTATTCCGCGAAAGCCTCTTGACATAAAGCTCACGGATTATCCTACTGGCAGAGAAAGAAGTAATCAACTTCTTTCCCTGCCTTCCCGACGAGGGACGGGTGTGGGCAGAGCCCACAAAACAAAAGCAGCCCCAGCCTAGAAAGCAGGGGCTAATGTTTCAATTATTTTGGGACATTTTCAAAAATGCTTGACAGTGCGGGTTTGAACGGGGAATCCGGGAGTATCGAAAACATTCGTAAAACTTGACATGGGCTGCGTTTTTTCACAGCCCCTTTTCCTTATTTCAGATTGAAACTATATTTGTATGCAGATAATGAATTAATTATTGACGCAAGACAATAAAATGGTATAATATATATTAACGATACTAAATAATTGTCGTGCGTAAACTAAACGGAGATCAATATGGAAACTAAGGTTATATTGGAAAAACAGGATCTGACTTATCTGAAATGGTCACATATTAGGGCCTCGAGCGGAACGGCAGGCAGCTTCTTAAAGTCACAGTCAACAATTGGCGGACATAAGATTTATTACAAGCTTTCAAATTTTGAAAAGGGAACAGGCATTGTGGGCCATGAGAGTGTAAACGAAATCATAGTAGACAGGCTTTTGACTGTTCTGGGGGTTGACCATTTGCATTATCAGTTGATATATGCGGATATTGATGTGGATGGGACAAAATATACCACCTATGTATGTGCTTCGGAGGATTTTAAGGAAAGAGGAGAGAGTAAGGAGGCACTTGATGTATTGTATCAGGTGGACAGAAGGGATGGCGAGAGCGAGTATGATTTTTGTAAAAGGCTTGGTTTCAGGGAGTATATTGATACTATGCTTGCAATAGATTTCATCATACTCAATAGGGACAGGCACGGTGCAAATATTGAAGTACTTAGAAATGCGGGAAAACATACCCTGAGGATTGCTCCATTTTTTGATCATGGACTGTCTCTTTTGTTCAGCTGCCATACGGATGAGGAAATAAAGGCTTTTGATATAATGGGTGATATAAAGTGTAACAATTTTATAGGCTCGCGGTCAAATTATGAAAACCTGAAGCTTCTTGGCTCAAAAAAAGTATTCAGGAATAAACTGCAGGATTCAGATAAACTCTTTATTATGGATGGTCTGAACGATGTCATCTCAAGGCTTCATCGTGACAGGCTGTGGAATATGATAATGGAAAGGTATCGCTATTATGAAAATTTATGAGATAATTGATGCTGAAGAAAAAATGTCCATAGGCTGTCTGCTTTGTTTTGAAAAGGAGAAATCCGTGATAATCGAACTGCAGGAGAATCTTGATGAATGGACAGCACCGCTTCTTTTTGTAAACGCTGTAAAGAAGGGCCACTTTACGATAGGTCGGGATTTAAGCAGAACCTGGATAAGGGGGAGGATTGTTCCTGGCGACAGGCAGAATATCTCCAGCATTCTGGCAAATTCCGGAATGAAAATGTATGACGAAATATCTCTGTTGGTTAAGGCTTCAGGGAAGTGCAGTCAGGATAGCCTGTATATAAAAAAAATAAATGCCCTGCCACAATATGTATGCAATAGGATGCAGCATAATCTTGTGGAGTGTGTACCCTGTGGGAACTATTCACTTTTGTGTTTTTTTGCAGACGGAATGGTAAAAAAGATAAGTCTTATGGAGCTGAAGGAAAACGCAAAAATACAAAAGCTTATGTCAAACGGGGAGGTTTACAGGTCGGCCCATATTGCTGCAGGCGGGTATTGTGTTACCTTTAATGATACAATAGACATAGAAGCGTATGAAATGTATGGTCTTGGTACCGAAATTCCTTTATCCCTTGATGATTTCATGACTTTTGTAAAGGCAAATGTATTGGACTCATCAGAATGCTGTGCGATAATGGAATGCTCAAGGCAGAACCTGACCAACTATTTATCGAAAAAGGCACTTGTCCCGATAAAGCAGGATGTTAAGGGGAATCTTTATACCAAGGGTAATATATATACGGCAATTGCCAGACAATAATGAGGCGCAAAGTAAAAAAGTCCGGGTGCAGGTCATACATCAGCACCCGGACTTTTTCAAGCTTTATCCATCCGATAGTTCTGCTTACTTATCGGCGAGGCCTCGTATCAGCACCTCATAATGATCAACCAGACCGCTTACATCGGAATCAAGATTAATAAACCTTGGACTTTACATCTGCCTCGTTGGAAATACTCCGTTTATACGTTAGTATGTTATCCTGACACTATATAGACAGATAAGAGTGGCAGGATATTCTTTTTTTTGAAAAAATTTTTGAAAATTTTTGTGTGGACCTTTGATACACCGTTCAGGGTACCTGTAGTATATCAGTTAACCCGGGCTTTGCAGTGCTTTTTGAAAACCATCAGAAGTATAAGGCTTATTATTGTCATGATGCCCTCGGAAATAACTGCGGCCCACCAGATACCGTCTATGCCAAACAGCTTAAGCATTATAACAAGGGTTGCGAGCTGTATGAAGAACGCACGTCCGAGACTGATGATGAGTGCAGAACCGGGACGGCACTGGGCAGTCATGTAGCCGGAACAGAGCAGATTGAAGCCCATCAGCAGGAAGGCAAAGGCAAATATTTTCAGACCATATTCAGCAAGCTCACAGACAGCCAGGTCGCTTTCACGGAAGAAGAGGCGGACAATCGGCCCGGTAAAGAATTCACAGCAGATAAAAGCGAGGATACTCAGGAAAAACTGAAGAAGAAGCGCGTATCTGAAAAGCTTCCGGCAGGCCTCCTGGTTCTGTGCCCCCTT
>JAZQNG010000071.1:0-2602 GCA_045627205.1 Lachnospiraceae bacterium | reverse complement strand
CTTCTTCTATGGTCCGAAGCTTGATTTCCACCTTAAGGATTCCATCGGCAGAACATGGCAGTGCGGAACAATCCAGCTTGATTTCCAGCTGCCTCAGCGTTTCGACCTGGATTACATCGGCGAAGACGGTGAAAAACATCGTCCTATCATACTTCACCGCGTTGTATTCGGCTCCATTGACCGCTTCATTGGTATTCTGATTGAGCATTATGCCGGCAAATTTCCCCTGTGGCTGGCTCCTGTTCAGATCCGTATTCTGCCTGTTTCCGATAAATATGTGGAGTATGCCCGTGAAGTTAAGTCAAAATTAATGAAAAATGACATCCGTGTTGAACTGGATGAGCGTGATGAAAAGCTGGGCTTTAAGATCCGTGAAGCCAGGATCAGCAAGGTTCCTTACATAATAATCGTTGGTGAAAAGGAACAGGCTAACGGTTCAGTTTCTGTCAGAATGCGTGACGCAGAAGAGGATAAACAGGATCTGGGTGAAATGAAGCTCGACGAATTTATCAGAAATCTATGTTTATAACAGCAAATTTATTGATAAAGTTTTGAAATCACTGTATCATAGGGCGTCAGTACTTTTGACACCCTAATCATATGATAACACTAAGGTGAACAGGGTAAATGATTCAATAAATATGGTTAATTGACCATTTATGAAAAAACATGTATCATATTTTTAAGTGAAGACAGCATTTACTCTTTACTTCTTTTCCATACGAAAGGAGGGCAAAATGAGCAAAAAAAGCAACAGCGACATAGAAAATATTTATCGTCTTAACGGCAGAGTTCCCATAGGAAAAGCTATTCCTTTCGGGCTTCAGCATGTACTTGCCATGTTTGTGGCCAATGTAACTCCTCTTATTATCATCGCAGGCGTTGCAATGTACAACGGGCAGCCTTTTTCGCAAATAGAAACTGCCCGCCTGATTCAGAACTGTATGCTGATTGCCGGAATCGGTACCTCCATACAGCTGTTTCCCATTTGGAGAATAGGTTCCGGTCTTCCCATCGTAATGGGAATCAGCTTCACTTTCCTGGCCACCTGCATGACAGCAGCCTCACAGGATTACGGTCTGATGATAGGCGGTATAATCGTGGGCGGATGCGTAGAAGGTATTCTTGGTCTTACAGCCCGTTTTTGGCGCAAGCTTATTCAGCCCATTGTATCAGGATGTGTTGTAACCGCCATCGGACTCAGCATATTAAATGTCGGTGTCAGCTCCTTTGCAAAATCCTCCAGGTATGAAATCGGAGCCTGGCAGAATCTGCTGGTAGCTACGATTACCCTTGCCGTATGTCTGATCTTCAATATTTTCGCCAAAGGCTTTTATAAACAGCTGAACGTGCTGGTCGGCTTAATCGTAGGCTATCTGATCTCCATCCCCTTCGGAATGGTTGATATGGCTTCCATGAAATCAACAATAGATCAGCTGGGAGTATTTGCATTTCCAAGTCTCTTTGCCTATACCCCCAAGTTTGACATTGGAATTATTATTTCATTTACCATTGTTTTCCTGGTTTCCGCGGTCGAAACAATCGGTGATACAACCGCTGCTTGTGTAGGTGCTCTGGAAAGAGACATTGAGGACAAAGAAATCAGTGGCTCGCTGGCTGCCGACGGATTTATTTCAGTCGTTGCCGGAGGAGTTTTCGGCGTGTCACCCATTACCTCCTTCAGCCAGAACGTAGGTCTGCTCAAGCTTACAAAGGTTATTAACCGCTTCACTATTCTCATAGGCGCCCTCATCATGATATTAGGCGGACTGTTCCCTCCGGTCGGCGTATTTTTATCAACCCTGCCGGACTGTGTTCTTGGTGGATGTACCGTCATCATGTTCGGTTCCATAGCTGTTACCGGTTTTGAAATGATAGCCAACGCAGGCTTTACCTACCGAAATACCATTATTGCCGCTACCTCTCTTTGTCTTGGAGTAGGTGTCACACAGGTTGATGGCTTTTTCTCAGGCCTGCCCCCCGTGGTTGAAAGTATATTCGGACAAAATATGGTAGCCGGAGTTTTTGTAATTGCACTGATATTAAGTCTTGTACTCCCCAAGAACATGGGGAACAAGGAATAAATATGTCTCACACTTATAATACCCTATATAGGAGGCTTTACATCATGGATTTAAGAAAAGAAAACAAGGTGCTCATTATCATAACTACGATTCTGACACTGCTGCCAATGGTCACCGGACTTATTCTTTGGAACAGGCTTCCCGACCAAATAGCAACACATTTCGCCTCAGACGGAACACCCAACGGCTACAGTTCAAAAGCCTTTGCGGTATTCCTTATTCCCGGAGTTCTTCTTCTCGTTCACCTGTGTATGGTCTTCTACGACAAAATCAAAAATCAGGTGATTTCACCTAAACTATACAAAGTTCTGATTTTCATCGCCCCCGTAGTATCCAATATAGTCGGGGCGGCCATCTACGGAAACCTGCTTAGCAAATAAGCTTTTGACCCTAAGGGGACGGGGTTCTTTGTTCAAAATTCTTTGATTTTGAACCAGGAACTCCGTCCCCTTAGGGTCAAAAGCTTATTTGCTAAGCAGGTTTCCGTAGATGGCCGCCCCGACTATATTGGATACTAC
>JAZQNG010000070.1:0-16029 GCA_045627205.1 Lachnospiraceae bacterium | reverse complement strand
AGGTTGTTTCTCTGATGATATATATTGGCACGGATACGATATCCGTCGGGAAGCATAACGCCGACATCGAGGTCATGGCCGTCTAAAACGTAATTCTGTTGCTTTTCATCAAGAATTGAAAAAATCATCTCTTTAGATTCCTCTGCTGTCGGAACATCATCAAGAATCTTAAGTACGCCAAATCTTCGGATAGCAAGTGCGGTACCAACTGTAATATGGATATCGGAACAGTTGTTAACCCGTGCATATGCAACCAGTTCATTGAAAGTCATAATGTTGCCTCCCGTATATTAATATTAATCATTATAAAAAACGATACATAAAAGCATTCTATCATAATTGTTCAAATAATGCAAGAAATACTGTACAAGATAGTCCTTTATTTTTTTGTGGTAATTACAATTAGGATGTAGTATAATCACATAGGTCGGATAAGGAGGGGAATATCCGTCAAAATATCGAATTCTCAGTTGACCGGAGGTTTTATGGTGAAAGGAAATTTAGAAAATAAAATAAAAAAAATAACAGCAATTTTGTTGATTGCGCTGATGGTGTTCAGTATCTGTGCCTGTGATTCGGAGCAGGGCAGTGACGCCGGAAGCACTACACAGGCACCTGACAGTCAGAATGAAGGGAAGGACAAGGACGATGCCGGCACGGTAACGTCAGCACCTTCTGACGGCAAGGATAAAGATGAAACCGGCAAAAAAGACGGAGCTTCAAAAGAGGACGACGCTAAGGCTACAGACGGTGAGACGGATAAGGACAAGGAGACTTCGGACGGCAAGGACAATGAGAAAGAGCCTTCATTCGGTCTTGAGCTTCCGGATGGAACCGTGACAGCCCAGACACTCGGCTTCGATGAAAACGGTGAGTGGGAATTCAATGTAGACGAATGCTTCAGCAGCAGTGCAGTCAGTCTGAATATAGTTTGTCCCTCGAACGCAAAGGTATATTATACACTTGACGGAACTGAGCCCTGTGAGGGTGACAGCCTGTATGACGCTCCCATAAATTTCGCCCCTACTGACGATGAGGTTACAAAAATTCATGTGCTTAAGGCTGCCGCATTTTTCGAGGACGGAAGTAAATCAAAGACGGCAACCAGGTCCTTCTTTGTGTCTGAAAAGATAGATTCAAGATTTTCAATGGTTGTTCTTTCAATTATAGGAGAACCCGGAGATCTGACAGAGAAGCCCAACGGAATTCTTTACGGACGCAACTACGAAAAGAGAGGCCGTGCTTATGAAAAGCCCATTTACCTCGAAATGTTTGATGAGAACGGAAAGCAGCTTCTATCACAGTACTGCGGAACCCGTGTATACGGCGGATATTCAAGACAGTATGCTATTAAGTCACTGAAGTTTTTCTCCAGAAAGTCATATGATGAGAACAACAAAAACTTCAAGCTGAAGATTTTTGAAACACCAAGGCTTGACGGTGAAGACAAGAATATTACGAAATATGATAAGTTCGTTATGAGAAGCCATGGAAATGATTTCCAGTTCCTGTATCTCCGTGACGAGCTGAGCCAGGCCCTTGTAAAGCAGGCCGGATTTGTGGATTATGAGAGCTGCGTACCCTGTGCCGCATATCTTAATGGCGAGTATTACGGCTTCTTCTGGCTGCATGAAAACTACTGCGACAAGTACTTTAAGGAAAAGTACGGCAAGGCTGACGGTGAATTTGTAGTACTTGAGGGTAGCGAGAAAACAAAGAAGGATGAGGATGCGGATGAGGCCACTCAGACACTTATCGATGAATATAATACCAAATATGCCGAATTAAGTGAGCTTGACCTTACGGACGATGCAAACTACGGGAAGGTCTGCGATTTCATCGATGTAAACAATTATCTGGACTATATGGCCTGGAATATAGCAATCAATAATTCGGACTGGCCGCATAACAATTACAAGGTTTATAAATATGTTCCTGCTGAGGGTGAGGCTGCAGGGGACGGCGCATTTGACGGAAGATGGCGCTTCCTTCCCCATGACATGGACTATGCTTACGGTTTGTACGACCAGAAGGAAACGGTTGCAAATTATGATACGCTTAAGCATGTATTAAGGACCGGCGACCAGCGTTATGCCCCTCTTCTTGCGGCACTGATGGCAAGAAGCGACTGCCGTACATATTTCAAGGATAAGATGAAGGAATTTTTTGACGGCGTTCTGTCGGAGGAGAACCTGATAAAGACCTATGAGGAGCTGGATGCCCTGCGTAAGGGTGAAATGCCTTATTACTATGAGCACCTTCAGGTGGTAAAGCAGAGCGACTGGTCGGTATGGACAGGCGCAGACCAGTATGACGGTTTTGCAAAGTCAATTTATGATTTTGCAAAGAACCGTAAGGATTACGCGTTAAGGTATCTTGAGGAGCAGCTGCCCGACCTGGAATAAAATATCAGATGTAAAGATGCGATGTTTGTACCGGAACAGAAGAAATATTCGGCTTCTGTTCCGGTGTTTTTCATTTTGCAGGGGTTATTGCGAAAATCAGGGTTACTATTAACAGTCTGTTCAAATTAAAATCATTATATTTGAGAAATATTAAAAAATTTTCTTTGTTTTCTGAAGGCAATGCGATATAATATAAAAGGAGAATATTGATTTCCCGGATTAGTACGATTTACATAGGAGGCAGCGAATGCAGTTTCTTGAAACATCACACCTGGCCCGGAATGTAATTGCCGATATGAATATCGGATTGTGGGTAGTTGAAAGCGATGAAGGTAAGGAACCACGTATGTTCTGTGACGAAAGGATGCGGGAGCTTCTTGGCGTTACGGATGAGCTTTCACCTGAGGAATTATATAAATTCTGGTTTGAAAATATAGACCCGGCATACAGTGCCAAGGTCTTTGATTCTATCAGTTCGATGATTAACGGAACGCCTTCAGAGGTTCAGTATCCCTGGAACCATCCGGCGAAGGGACCGATTTTTGTACGCTGTGGCGGACACCGTGATATGAGCCATAAGGATGGTCTTCGTCTGGAGGGCTGTCACCGTAATATAACAGGTCTTTGCGAACTCGGAGGTGATTCCGTACAAAAGACCGGAGAAGCACGGCAGTTTGCCGTTATTTCCGAGCTTGCGGGCGATTTCGACTGCGTAAACTATGTAGTGTTGTGCGGAAACCGTTTTGATGATATAGCGATTCCATACCGTACAAGTGAGCAGTTTTTGAAGATTATCCCCGGATGGCTGGATGAAAACCGTTTCCATAACAGGCTTGAGCTGATGGAAGAATACCTTGTGTATGAGGAAGACAAAAATGATTTCCATACAAGGACAAGACGTGCTGTCGTAAAAAAAGAAATAGAGGCCAATTCATCATACAGCGTAAATTTCCGTGCAGAGGTCGGAAATGAAATTCTTTATTACCAGTTGAAATTTGCAGGCGACAGGGATGAAAACGGAAATATCGTCGGTATGGTCGCAGGTGTACGAAGCATAGACGAAGAGATAAAAAACCAGATGGAGGTAAATACAAAGCTGGAGCAGAACCTGAAGATAATAGATGTTCTTGCTTCACAGTATTCATCGGTTTACTATATTGAGCTTTCGACAGGCAAGCTTATGCCCTATGTCATGAATGAAAAGACCGAGAGCGAGCTTGGACAGATATTCAGAAAGGAAATATCGTACCAGGAGGCGTTTTCGTATTATGTAAGCAAGCTTGTTTTTGAATCGGACAGGGACAGGCTTTTGCGTGCAGGTTCGATTCAGAATATAAAAAAGATGCTCGAGGACCAGAAGAGCTTTACTACAACATATAGAAACAAACGTGAGGGCTTTCCTCATTTCTGCGAGATGAAATTTGTCAAGATGGACGACGAGCGGGAGGAGCCTACAGCGGTTGCACTTGCCTTTGCAGATAAGGATGAAGAAATCTTAGGACATTATATTGAGGAAAATCTCTGCTCGGAATATGCTTCCATTTATCTTGCAGATCTGGAAAATGACATTTACCGCGCATACAGATATTTGGACGATGAGGATATAACCAGCAGGGCGGATTCCTCCTGGAGCAGTCTGGTGAAGGAATTTGCGGCAGAATGTTCAGAGGATAACAGGGACATTGTTCTGTCGGTAGCGGATCCTAAGGCCGTTGAGGATATGTTCAGAAATCAGGACAGACGCGAGTACCTTTACAAGAACAGAAATGCGAATAACAGCTGGAGACGCTGCGTATTACAGGTTATTGACCGCAAAGAGGGAAGACCGGTTGCACTGCTTGTGTGCGTTGCCGTTCTTGATGAGGTGGCAGCTGAAAAGGAAGAGCTGAACACTATGCTTGCTGAACAGAAAATGCAGCTCGAAGCACAGCAGGTTGCGTTGGAACAGGCACTTCAGATGTCACAGGCAGCCGACCGTGCAAAGACAGCATTCCTTAATAACATGTCACACGATATACGTACCCCTATGAACGCCATTATCGGCTTCTCTACGCTGGCAATTTCGCGTATAGACAATCGTGATATCGTAAAGGATTACCTGCGTAAAATCGGCCAGGCTTCGGAGCATCTGCTTTCTCTGATAAATGATGTCCTTGATATGAGCAGGATCGAATCCGGAAAGATGAACCTTTCCGAGAAGGAAGAAAACCTGATGGAAATCATGCAGATCCTGCGTGATATGGTTCAGGCTGATGTTATAGAGAAGCAGCTTCATTTCAGGGTTTCGGCAAACGGAGCCATAGATGAGAATATTATCTGCGATAAGCTCAGGATAAACCAGATACTGCTGAATGTAGTTTCAAATGCGGTAAAATACACGCCTGACTGTGGAAGCATAGAGGTGACCTTCTCTGAAACCGGAGTTTCGGACAGAGGCTATGGAATGTATGAAATACTTGTAAGGGATACGGGAATCGGAATGTCAGAGGAATTCCTGAAGACAATTTACGATCCGTTTACAAGGGTGAACAATGCGACTGTTACGGGAATACAGGGAACAGGCCTTGGAATGGCAATAACAAAGAATCTTGTCGATATGATGGGCGGCTCAATTGAAATAAAGAGCAAGCCTAACGAAGGTACAGAGGTTTATTTGAGATTTGAGTTTAAGCTTGCCGGTGAATGCCATTTTATAAAGCAGAAAGCAAATGAGGAGCCCTTCAACAGTACAATTCCGGATATAGCGGGAATGAAGGTGCTTCTTGTAGAGGATGTTCAGCTGAATCTTGAACTTGCCCAGCAGATGCTTGAGGACTGCGGTATTACAGTTACCTCGGTAATGGACGGTACGGAAGCTGTGGAAGCTATGGAACAGGCAGCACCCGGTGATTTCGACCTGATTCTGATGGATATCCAGATGCCGCTGATGGATGGCTATGAGGCAACAAAACGTATTCGTGCACTGGACAATCCTGAAATAGCAAATATACCGATAATAGCAATGACTGCCAATGCCTTTGCCGAGGACAGGCAGAACGCTCTTGATGCGGGAATGAATGACCATATAGCAAAGCCCATAAAGATGGACCGTATAGTCGAAGCCCTTATGAGGATAAAACCGGGAGAATAGGAGTGCTATGGCACTTGAGGTCCTGAATTGTGTTGCGTCCATGCTCATATAATGCGTTCCTTCATACGGAATATTCCTATGAAGCGATTGGGAAGCCTGGCTATACCCCATGTTTGCATATCTTTGTGTGGCATTTCTTCCGTGCTTTGACCAAACCTTTAAAATTTCAGTCCTTGTTCTCTCGTCGGTCCCTTCAGGCGCTGTAATATCATCTCTGCAATTACTATGATTTTTGGAGTATAAAGGTAGGCGTATTATAGTGTTCACGGTTGCACGTTATAGCAGAATATGGTAAAATCATAATATCTTTGGGGCAAGATAATTCTGCTGCAGGAAAGCTTTTTTTGTAGCAGAATTGATTAATAAATGTATAGGAGGATATTATGAAGAAGGTATTGTTGGTTAATTATGCAGATAAAAATGCAAAGATTACGGAGCCGCTTGGAATCTGCTATCTGGCAAGCACGCTTAGAAATAAGGGTTTTCAGACGGATCTGCTTGATTCAAGGGTAAAGGGATTTGATCTGGAGGACTTCGCAGCTTATATCTGTGATATCAGAAATGACTATTTTCTGATTGGAATTTCCACCTCGCAGGATTTCGGTCTTTCAGTTGTGGACTCGCCTGCAGCAGTTATTGTAAGGGCATTGCGCGGAAGTAAGTACGATGGACATATTACACTTGGCGGGTATGGTCCCAGCCTGGACTGTGAGACTTATATCAGATTGGGTGCTGACAGCGTAAATGTCGGTGAAGGCGAGATTATTTTATGCAACCTTGCTTCGGCACTTGTGAATGGGGAAGACTGGACCAAATTAAAGGGAATGGTCTATATCGATGAGAATGATAAGGTAGTCCGCAATCCAAACGAGGAAATCGTGCCCTTTGATGAGATTGCGCCTCCCAGCCGTGAAATTTTGGATGCTTTGGCTGAAAAATACGGTAAAATACACATGAATCCCTCTGTTCAGAGCAGCCGTGGCTGCTATATGCAGTGTGCATACTGTACGACACCTCTTTTTATGAGAAATCAGGGCGGCCATGTTTACAGGACAAGAAGCATAAAAAGTGTTGTTGATGAAATCGAAGAATTATATAAAAAGGGATATACCAATTTTGATTTCATAGATGATAATTTTCTGCCGCCTAAAAAGGATGATGCTTTAAAACGTGCCACGGAATTAAGGGATGAGATGAAGGCAAGAAACATTAAAATGAATTTCTGGATGGAATTCAGACTGGAATATATCAGCAGGGAAATTCTTGAAATTCTTAAGGAAGCAGGCTTAAGACGTCTGTTTATCGGTGTTGAGTCTTTTAATGAGCAGGATTTAAAGCTCTATAACCGTCGATACGATGTTGAAAAGCTTTGTAATGCAATTGACCAGATTTTAGCAGCCGGCTTCAGCCCTGATTTAAACAGTGAGTATCGTTTCAGATACGGTTTTATTAACGTAAATCCGCTGTCAACGATTGCAACCCTCCGTAATACGGGTGTGTATTTTAAGAAGTATCATTTCACCTACAAAAAGCTCTGCAAGCGTCTTTACATGTATGATAACAACACATCGATATTGCAGAATGTTTTGAAGGAATATCCGGAGTATACGAATGAGCATTACTTCAAGTATGATGAGGTTGGCGCATTCTATGAGGGATATTCGAAGTATCATGAGGAGTACGTTAAGTACCGCAACAGAGGCCGTAACTATGAGAAACGCCTGATAAAGGAAGTCCGTGCCGGCAACAATGCTGAGGAGTATCAGAAGATTGTAGATGAACTTGTCGCTATGAGAAACGACCTGGATAATGATGTGTGGAACGTTTACATGGATGGACTTGACATAGCAGAAAAGGAAGACTACAGGGAGAAGCTGCCTGTTTTCTTCGCTGAACGTGCCGAGGCATTTGAAAAGAAAAAGGCACAGTATGAGGCTACACTGAAGAAGGGTACTGAAGCAGTAGGAGAGGAATACGGCGATTTGGAGAAGTTTTATTCGTAATGTAGCGTGTAATTTTGAGTATACTTATCTCAATCTTCCTACTCATGCGTGGTACTGCGGCGTTTCACTTCTTCTTGCACCTACAGTTGTTAATGCACTTTGGAACAAGGGCGCATGGATTCAGAACCGTGCCAACACACTTGCCATCTGGTGTAGGTTTGCCCGGGGTGTACCTACCTTCCAGATTTGCAAGACCTTCTCTGTCATGCCTTCACTTTATTGGAATGCAGATAAATTCGGTATCAAGGCCTGCGATCCTTATCCCAAGGCAATTGAACTTTATTTTGCGGGTACCGGTAAAACGGCTGCAGCCGGAGAATATATGGGCAGGCACAAAGGATTACGAAGAGGCTTTGAGCAGGGCTGTAATTGAGAATAATAAGTAATACGTACTTGTAAACCCGGGTATGCATGTGGTGATAACACACACTGCATACCCTTTTTTACGTGTATTTCGTTTAATGTTATTGCTTTGCGGAAATGGTATAATTACTTTGAATAATTGAAGAAAAAGTAATATAATTAAAGGCATCAAAGCACTATATGCAGATGAATAATGAAACGGAATAAAGGAGTTATAGGTGTGAAATTTAAAGGCAGAGCAGGAAATATAATTTGGGTTACTTCAATACTACTTTTAGCAGGTGCGTTTTTTGCGGCATTACAATACAATGAGTTCGACAGCTTTGGCGGTTACCTGACTATGGTAATCATTATGGGGGCAGCAGCTCTTTTGACATTTTCATTTATATTGCGAAATTATATTATGGTATCGGAACAAACGATTACCGTATGCTTTGGGATGACAACATCCAGGATACCGGTTGCTTCAGTTGTTTCCCTGAAAAAGACAAAAAGCATTATTGCATCAAGTTCAGCTTCCGTGAAACGCATCGAGGTCGCTTTTATTTACAGAAACTGCAGGCGTGAGATTTTCATTTCGCCTAAGGATGAAGACGGATTCCTTAAGCAGGTATGTTCATACAATCCGAATATAAAGGTGCAATAAAATCCGGCCAATATAATTAACTGTATATAACATTGTCAGATGGGAGAGATAACGGATAATTTGTTTCTTTTATGCAGCAAAATAGACTGATTCTGTGATTTTTAAATCTGGAACTCCGGTTGTTGAACCAGACATGTTGGAATTATATAATAAAAGCATAATCAGTATAGAACATGTATACTAGAATGGAGAAAAATATATGCAATAATATCCAGCTAGCCTTTGGATTGGGAAAAAAAAGAAATGTATGAAGGCAGGTCAAAAGCCACTAAAGAATTTCTGCGGAGCAGAAATTCTTTACCCGGTGCTGCCTCAACCTGATATCGTCCCGTGGTTAAAAAAAATATCCTCATCCATTCGGATGAGGATATTTTTTTAAGCGCGAGACGGGGATCGAACCCGCGATCTTCGCCTTGGCAAGGCGACGTACTACCACTGTACCACTCGCGCATTTGCTTGTTCTCTCAAGCACAGTTGTTATATTATCACGGAGTTTTGGTTTTGTCAACAGGAAAATAAAAAAAATTTTGGAAGTTGTTAAAAATGTTTCTACAACTCAAACAAAAGGGCACCGGATGTGTATGATTGAACTATCCGATGCCCTGTTAAGATATTTCAGATTTCATTGTCCTTTGGACCGTACCTCTCTTTCTGTAGATTTCGTTTTATTTAGTCCTTTGGAGTGTACCTCGATTCTTTAAATATCGTTTTGGAATTTTATCTTAAGTCTCCTTTGGAGTGTACCTCGTTTCTTTAAATATCGTTTTTGAAGCTTAACTTAAGTTTCCTTTGGACTGTACCTCGTTTCGTAGATTTGTGGTTCTTCCTGGTAGCGGGTCTTTTCCCGAATCATGTTTTCATCGGACCGTACCTTCCTTTCACGAAATTTTTATCCGGATGTAAAGAATAAGTAGTGCATTGGACTGTACCTCTCTTTCGAAGGATTTTATTGGTTTGTTTTTGTTATTGGTAAACCATCGTAAACAATTAAGGAGTAACATTTGTTTATTTGTTTGTTACTTATTTTTTGTTATGTCTGAATTATAACGCGTGAATATTAAAATGTCAAGCACAAACTTTAAAAAAATAATTAATTTTATTACCAATAATGTTTAATTAATTGTAATTATTTGACAAATATACGCATTTTAGTGAATTAAACAGTCAAAGCGTCCGCCGAAAGCCTGTAAATAAGGGCAGTTTTTGCCGTTCTGCAGGATTATAACCCACTGAGCCCGATGTGCCCGCTGTGTCCTGCGGTATAAATTAAGGTACGGAAAAGAGTGTATATGGTTTTGACCGGATTTACGGTCGGGTGTATTACATTATAAATATCCCGCAAGTTTTTCTTGCGAATGTAGCCTTGTTTTTGATATACTTATATGGATAATTGATGTTTGTTCCGCTTCCATTGGCAGCGGTATGGAGAGAGTGAGTATGGATATAGAAAAAGATGTTGATCAGGATGAATTGAAAAAAGCATATGAGGCAGACAAGGAACGGAGATCTGCTTCGAAGGACGAGGAGCTGAAGGCGGCACAGGACTATCTTGGTGTGCTTTTAGAGGAGATAGAGAATAAAAATGCCGAGCTCGAGGAAAAGAAGAAGGAAGCAGGGATGCTGGCTGATGCACTTATGCAGAGCGAGCAGGAGAATGAGATAGGAAAAAAGAAGGATATCAGCGGTGAAGCGAAAAAGGTCGGAAGCGTCTGGTTTGCTATTTCGATTATAGAGGCTCTTGCTATCATTGCCCTTATAGTGTGCTCTGTTCTTATAGTAAGGAGCATAAAGAAGGAATATGAGAATTCTGCAAAGGATGAACCCAAGCCAACTACAGCAGTAGAAAATAATACACAGGAGGTTCTTCCTACGCCGGTACCGGAGCCTCTTACCGCAAAGCATGTGGAAAATCTTGAAGAGCTTGCTGCAGCGGCGGCACAGGATATGAAGGATTTCACCTGCAGCGTGGAGACAATAGATGGTCTTGAGTATCTTGTTTACAGCAATGGAGACATCAAGGTTGCCTATAAGAATGAGTACTATCTTTCTGATAAGAGCTTTAGAAAGGTGGTTCTTCTGGAGCAGGGAGACAAGCGTACGGTGCGCAGCTACGGCTATGATTTCGGTGAAAACCTGAAGCTGCTCTGTCCGAGGGAGTGCAGGATCGGCGACAGGGAATGTTATGTTCTGACGGATTATGCGGGACCGGGACGGATACCGGATACCCTGAGGGTTGTGGATGCCTCAACGCTGAATGAGTATTATGGCGATGATATCAGAACAAAGATCAGCAATCTTATGACGGTTGGTTTTTCTTCTGAAAATACCGGACTTGATTATGCACCCATGCTTCTTGAACTGAAGACCAGCAAGGCCTCCTATAAATATGGTATTGAAGAGGCAGAGTACAATGATATTACGTACAATGACTATGCGCTGGACGATATAGACAATTGGTTCAGCATGGAAATCGGCGATGAGGGAATCACCTGGCGGACTGTAGTTTGGATGGGTGAAAAGTATTGCCTTGGCGAGCTGAACGGTTCGCTGGAGCTTGGGGCAGACAGTGTTTATGTGAATGGAGCAAGGTTCGGCGCTTATGTCCCTGCAAATCAGGAGGACCCGGAGCTGAACGGCGTCATTATACCGACCACACTCATTCCGGAGCGTTATCTTACAATCAACGGTCAGAATTCGGAGCGTTATTACGTTACATATAATGAAAATATACCGCCGTGCACCTACGACTGGACGAAGCTTGATACCACGGATAAGAATAACTGGATTTATTATGATGAAAATAAGCAGCCTGTATCCATCCGCGGAATTGATGTTTCGAAATATCAGGGCGATGTTGACTGGAAAAAGGTTGCTGAAGCCGGCGTGGAGTTTGTTATCGTGAGAATGGGCTTCAGGGGCATGAACGAGGGTACACTTGAGGTAGACCCGTATTTTAAAAAGAATGTTGAGGGTGCCCTTAAGGCAGGACTGAAGGTTGGAATTTACTTCTTCTCACAGGCCGTGAATGAGAAGGAAGCTGTTGAAGAGGCGGATTTTGTCCTTGAGGCAATTAAAACCTACAATATCACATATCCCGTCATTTTTGATACGGAGCGTGTTGCAACCTATGATGCCAGGGCAAATTCCATTTCCTATGCACAGAGGACGGCAAATACGATTGCATTCTGTGACAGGGTTGCTGAAGCAGGCTATACTCCGATGATTTATGCAAATACCAAGTACATGGTTATGGGTATTGATCTTGAGGCTCTTGAGAAGTACGAAAAGTGGTTTGCAGTTTATTCGGACAATATCACCTTCCCCTATCATTTCTCGATGCTTCAGTATTCGGAAAGCGGTTCGGTTCCGGGTATAACCGGAAATGTGGACCTGAATATTTCCTTTGTCGACTATTCAAAAAAGTAGATTGATTATCGGACGATTGCAGTTGAAAATACCGTGAGTGGTTGCAGAACAATTTCAGACTGGCAGGCTTATGGAACTTTATATTCATATTCCTTTTTGTGTAAAAAAGTGTGATTACTGCGATTTCCTTTCCTTTCCGATGGGAAGGTGTACCGGGGAAAATAAGCAGGTGAACGAATATGTTGAGGCTCTTTGCAGGGAACTCGGAGAAATTTCCGGGTTCCCTGATTTTGATGGGATTGATACTGTCTTCATGGGGGGCGGAACGCCGTCCCTGCTAAGCGACAAACAGACAGAGCAGATTCTGCGGGCGGTTTGGGAGGTCCTTAAGGCACATCCTCAGAAAGTAAATTGTGGGCGTGCTGTCGTGGCGGATGCTGAGGCAAACAGGAAGGAACCGGTTGAATTTACCGTTGAATGCAATCCGGGAACACTCACGGAGGAAAAGCTCAGGCTTTATAAAAAATACGGTGTAAACAGGCTCAGTATCGGCCTTCAGTCGGCTGATGACAGGGAACTGAAGCTGCTTGGACGCATCCATTCCTATGAGGAATTTGAGAGAAATTTCAGGCTTGCAAGGCGGCTTGGGTTCTCGAATATTAATGTAGATCTGATTTCTGCCATTCCGGGGCAGAGTGTGGAATCCTGGAAAAATACATTAAGAAAGGTCGTTATGCTCGGACCTGAGCATATTTCGGCATATAGCCTGATAATAGAAGAGGGAACACCGTTTTATGAAAAATTCGGTGAAGAGGATGGGATAGAGGATGAAACCCGGCTTCCTTCAGAGGATGATGAGCGGGAGATGTACCGTGCCACAAGGGAGTTTCTGGCTGAATACGGATATCACAGATATGAAATATCGAATTATGCGAGGGAGGGCTTTGAGTGCAGGCACAATCTCGGCTACTGGACAGGCGAGGAGTATATTGCCTGCGGCCTGGGTGCGTCCTCTTATCTGAAAAAGGACCGGTTTGATATGTACTGTGGCGGTCATGGGGTAAATGCTGAGGTTGCTGTAGAAAAAAATAAGGAGACCGGCTATGTCCGCTTTAAAAACACGGACGATGTTGCCTCCTACATATCTGACAGCACCTCGCCCGCGCATCTTTTTGTTGATGAAACCCTCGATGCAGCCGGGCAGATGGCGGAATTCTGTATCCTTTCCCTGCGGCTTGTGAAGGGAATAGACATATTACGCTTCAGGCAGCTTTTTGGAATGGATTTTATGGATGAATACGGTTTCATTGTCGAAAAATATGAGGGACTCGGCCTTTTAAAGCATGAACAGGACCGTATTTTCCTGACAGAAGACGGCTTTGATGTAAGCAACCGGATTATGGCTGAGTTTCTGTAAAGCCGAAGACCGTCGTAACGTTTTGCGTGAGCGGCGGATTTTGCATTCCTGCGGAGGTATTAATGGCTTTCTGCCTGCATAAGTATTATTGTATGGAAGCTTGAATCCTCCTCCTTAAAATACATATCCATCCTTCCGTTATATTTTCTGATGATTTTCTGTATACTGACAAGACCGACACCGTGGCCGTCGGTCCTGTTTTTGATTTTTCAAGGTCCGGGGCCTCCTTGCAGGAATTTGAAACAAGAAGCCGGATATTATCCGTATCCTCAACGCCCTCTGCAGCAATATCTATGAAGGCATTGCACGAACTGTTGACGAAGGCGGTGGCAGACCATATGATACGGGTGTAAAGCACAGCGAACGGAAAAATATACTTAGTTAATAAGGAGGATGATATAATGGCTTGGAAATTAAATGTAAAACGGTCCCTTTCCATAATAGGTATTTTTGTATTTATCATATTGTCTGCATCTCTATTTTCGACAGAGGCAAAGGCTTCAGTGCCTAAAGGAATGTACAGTGAGGACATCCTGTCGCAAAGTGAGGACTATGAATATATAAGGACCCTGGAGCCGGAAATGACACAGGAGGTTTTATATCAGTTCAATATGTATTCTCTGAATTTCCCCGATGAAAAGGTGGAGTATGAATACGATAGGGCAGTCAGGATATATGCAAGATATACTCCTTTTGAGGGACAGTATGTTTCAAAGGAGCGCCTGGAGGAAATAGCCTTCTATAGCAGGCAAAACTACTATTGGTGGGAAATCCCTGTTGATTATCCGGCAAAGAAGGATGATGATGTTTTTGTAAGGGTTTTATGTTCAGTTGATGAGGAAGGACAGAAGACATATAGCGTTTTTGCATCTGCCTACGATAAAAGCTATAATAAAAAACCTCTTTTTACATATGCTGATGAGGTAAAGAATGAGCTGCCTGAGGACGCAACAATAAGGTTTTTTGATATGCTTTCAAAGGGAAATTCCGCACAGCTTTATCCGGTCGGTGTTGTAATATCTGATAATCAGATAAGCGGGCTTCTTGCTGCGACAGACTATACCTTCTTAAATGAAAGGCTCGAAGAAGCAGAGAAAAATACTGATGAGGGGAACCGTTATAACGCTTTTAATAACAAGCTTGAACCCGGAAAGCTATATGATTATTCTCCCCTGTATGCACTGATTGAAGAGGAAAGGACAGACCCTGTCTACCACTGGCAGGAGCTGAACAGCTGGAATGTTGCCCCTATGAAGGACGACCCCGATGTAAACTATCTGCCGGGAATCCTGCTGGCGGTTCTGCTTGCCGGTGGAATCGTAGTGATTGTAATCCTGAAAAAAAGGTTCTTTGAAGAAAACGAAAATATATAAGTGAGGAGCGTTTTTGTACATTCGGAGTTTTTTTGAAAATAATGTTGACAAAGGAAATTAAAGGTGTTATCTTAATAACCGAGATGTTAGCACTCTTTTATCACGAGTGCTAACAAGATAGAAGCAGATACAGGTTGTTACATTACGTAAAGGCAGCAGCGGAGGGATTCAATGGAGCTTGATGAGAGAAAATTGAAAATTCTGCAGGCAGTTATCAAGAATTATCTTGAGACAGGAGAGCCGGTCGGTTCAAGAACGATTTCAAAGTTTACCGACCTGAAGCTGAGCTCTGCTACCATCAGAAATGAGATGGCTGACCTTGAGGAGCTGGGATACATCATACAGCCTCATACTTCGGCAGGACGTATTCCTACAGACAAGGGCTACAGACTTTATGTAGACACCATGATGCAGGAAAAGGTTGACGAGGTTAACAACATGCGGGACGAGCTTATTGACAAGGCAGACCGTATGGAGAACCTTTTACAGCAGGTTGCAAAGCTTCTGGCAACAAATACCAACTATGCGACCATGGTTACGACGCCTAAATACCGCAGTAGGAAGATTAAGTTCATTCAGCTGACGGAGGTGGATGAGTTCCAGGTGCTTGCAGTCATAGTCCTCGAGGGCAATATCGTAAAGAACAGGATGTTTGTTTCGGAGGTTGCACTTAAAAAGGAGGAGACCTTAAAGCTGAATCTGGCGCTGAACACATTTCTGCAGGGACTGGATATTGAAGAAATCAACATCGGTCTTGTACAGAAGCTGAAGGGGCAGGTCGGTGAGTATGCAAACCTTATTTCTGATATTCTGGATGCAATAGCGCAGGCGATTTCAGAGGAAGGCGATGTCCGTGTTTATACAAGCGGTGCAACGAATATCCTGAAGTATCCGGAGCTGAGCGATATGAGCAAGGCAAGGGATATTCTTACAACTCTTGAAAATAAAGAGGAGCTGACCCAGTTCGTTGAGAATGACGGCAATCCCGTGGACAGAAGGGGCATTCAGGTTTATATAGGAGATGAGAACCAGGTAGATTCCATGAAGGACTGCTCTGTTGTTACGGCAACCTATGAGATTGAGGAAGGAATTTACGGCAAGGTCGGTATCATCGGACCGAAGAGAATGGATTATGAGCGGGTTGTCGGGACCTTACAGAATATGATGACCCAGCTTGATGATATATTTAAGAATGGAAAGAAATAACGATGAAAAAGAAGAAAAAGAAGGAGAACAAAATGCCGGATCTTAGGGAAAAGCTTATGAAGGAGTCCATTGAGGCAGCAAAGAAGGACGCAGAGGCAAAGGCGGCTGAAAAGGCAGCTG
>JAZQNG010000069.1:0-26734 GCA_045627205.1 Lachnospiraceae bacterium | reverse complement strand
TACACGCATTTCTTACATGTTAATTCTACCATATTTAATTTTTTTGTCTACAAATATCGATATAAATTTGACGTACATGCTTTTGCCGCGCCACTTTTGCGTCGCGTTAGCGACAAAAACCGAAAGCAAAAGCGTGCGCATCCCCGGGTCGCGTTTTTTACTTTATAGGACGCAATTTCCTATAAAGTAAAAAACAAGATGACTCAAAGAGCCACCTTGCAAATCTGCATGTATCATGAAGTTAATGTCAAAATGTGTACGCTCACTTGTGCAAACACAATCATAAATATCCTTTTGATACTTGCATCATATTATTCGTTTACCGGTCCGAGATTTGTATCGGGAAGCTTAATTCCATCCTTTGAAATAACAAACTTCTCGAAAACCACCTGAGGTTCAAGAGCATAAAGACTTATTTTATTAATGCCCTCCTTAAGGCTGATTTTGCAGTTTGTTTTTCTGATCTGGGTAAGTACTGCAATGCACCAGCTTCTGCAGGAGCTTTCTCCTCCCTCAAAACTGTCGTCAACACCCGAAAGAATCTGCACACTGTCATTTACCTTAACCGCCATCTTCATCCTTGATGCAACATAGGAAGGATTTGAAGGAGCAGTGAAAACAGTCATATCATAATCACCGGCTTCGGCTGCATTGATTTCATAAACTGCGCAGGGAACAGTATCGAGATTATTGATAAGCTCCTCATCGCTGAAATTCTTACCGTTCATTATCTCAGTTCCCAAAGCTCCGGGAGTATCCTCCTGGGGATATGTTTTAAGAGCGGCAGCTTTCTCTCCGGGAAGAAGCTTTCCGAATGAAGAAATAGTCTTCATTTCAAACATACCGGCTGAAACAAGCTCCTTGAAGCAGTCTGCATTTACCGATAAATACCTGTCAAGAGTAAGTACGTTACTATCCTGCTTTTGCGTTTTTGATGCAACATTAAAGAAAAGATTTACTCTTCCCGCATTTGACTTTACGGTGAACTCATGAATTCCTTCGGATGCATCTTCCTTTACCTTTACAAGATAATGAACATCGTACTTTGTTGAGCCGCTCAGTATATCTCTGTCGGCTACGCTCTCAGTCTCTGAAATAACGTTTTTCTTTTCGAATATAACACTTTCATCATCACATATAATCTCGTAATTTAAGGGATTTTCGCCACAGTTACATATACTGAAGCTTCCTTCGTTCTTATATTCAAAACCGTTAAGTCTGATTCTTCTTCTGCACCAGTCACCACCCACACTGTAAACATTCGAGTCATCGTCATTTACAATCATCTCATTTCCGGGAATCGGCTGTACATAAGAAATCACAGGCATTCTTGAACCTTCATCATTCCAGTTTCTGAAACCTATGTGCTTTGACTTTGCCATTGAATACCACTTTTCATTGTTAAAGCTGTGGAACATATCTACAAGAGACTTATCCTTTTCGATACATTCCTTCATGAGGTCTGCATAAATGTTTGCGGAATTTCTTCCCTGCATGGCATAAAGTCTGTTCTTGGCCGCCGAAATCATAAGCTTGAAAATGTTAAAGCTGGCCTTCGCCTGGAAATAAATCAGACTGACATAAGCATTGGAAAACTGAGCAGGAATGCTCTTCATTAATTCATCCGCTTTCTTTTCGAGGCTGTCCGCAATCTCAAAGAGTCTGTCAGCTTCACCAAATCCCGATAAACTGAAGGTATTTTCATTCTGAGTCTCAGGCTTTACAATATTATTGAGACGCATATATCCTTCAGTTATTTCGATAATATCATCAACACTCTTTTCATCCAGCCCGCTAAACTGCGCTCCTGTCCATTTCTTCAGATAATCCTCATAGTTTCCGGGATTTGATGAACCGTATTTATCAAAATCATAAGCCAGGTCAAGGAAGTATGAAAGAGGAAGCTCTTCAAACTTTACGTCGCCCACATTAACAATCCAGATATCTCTGATTCCGGCATCATATGCCATGGTCATCTGCTCCCATACTTTGGGAAGATATGAACTGTTTACCCATTCATAAGAAATAGGGCTTCCATGATAGTCAAAATGATAATACATTCCGTATCCGCCCTTATGATCACGCTTATCAGGGTCGGGAAGCAGTCTCAGATTACCGAAATTGTCATCGCAGAGCATCAGAGTGATTCCGTCAAGTCCGTCCCACTCCTTTAAGCCCGGTGTTTCGGCGTCTCCCTTGTAATACTGCTCAACCTCTTTGTATATGGCAAGCATTGTGGGAATTTCCTTTGAATTATCCCCGCGCTTTACTATTCTGTCTATAAGCTCCTTCTGACAGTTAATAACATCCTTTAAGACGTTAATATTATCAATGAGCTTTGCATCCTCGAATAACTTCGAATCACGTTCACCACGCATTCCGACGGTAATAACGTTTTCAAAATCTTTTCCTCTTTCAAGACCGTCTTCCCAGAACTTTGTTATTCCCTCTCTGTTCGTAACAAAGCTCCAGTCCTTACCGTATTCCGTATGAACCTTATTCAGTCTGACAAACTCCTCACCGGCTCTCATACAGGGTTCATGATGTGACGTTCCCATTACCACGCCAAGTTCATCAGCAAGCTCTGCGCTTAAGGTACCTGGACCGTCTGAGCTGAAGCATGAATTCCACATGGCGGGCCAGAGATAATTACCCTTCATTCTTAAAAGATATTCAAAAACCACCTCATAACATTTTGCATTAACATCTCCGAAATGCTTTTGAGACCAGTTACCGAATGCAGGCCATTCATCGTTTATAAAGAAACCTCTGTAACGCACAGAAGGCTCGTGTGAAATCGTTTCAATACAGGTATAAAGACTGTCGTTCTTTTCTTCTCTCATGTTTTCTTCCGAGAAAAAAACCTCTTTATATGTCTTAGGAACCACATCACCGTAATAAATAAAAGGAGTTACGCCGATTGTTTCCGAAATCTTTAAGATACCGTATATACTTCCTCTTTTGTCACTTCCGATAACAATAAGCTTGTTGTCCCTAAGGAAAATTCCGTAAACTTCACGTTTTCCGGTTATTTCAGAAATATCAAGATTAAGCTCCTCAGCTGTTTTCTCAGCCGCGCCGCCTTTACCCAATGTTGATACAATGATTTTACAATCCGAATCATTTTCTCCAAGCACTTTAAGTAAGTTATTTTCGGAATCTTCTTCCTTAATATCAATAACAAGAGGCTTTTTTCCGATTACGGACTCAATATCCGAGGCCAGCCATCCTGCAACTCTTTTTACACCCTTGAAATCCTTTTCTGAGATATAAATTTTTGCACATTTCTCTTTGTTTCCTAAAATAAACGACATACTTTTCCTCCCACCAGAAATCCTTTCACATATTACTGTCACAGTCTGTCCAAAACACATTCATAAGGCCTGCCTGCTGTGCAGTCGGTTGCTGCCTTGCGTCAGAAAACTTATTTCATATGATTCTTCAAGCCGCATAGCAAAATCATTCAGTCATTTCTTTCATCGATATTTCAATTTATCTAATTTGATTTTACAGTATTTGCATAATTTTTACAATATCTTTTTAGAAACAATGTAAAATCTACATACATTTTTTAATATAATGCAAATATCCCCTTCTTCGGTCAAGACCATCGAAAAAGGGGACACACCAGCTTTTAAGGCTACAGCCCTCAGCCCGGGCAAAATCGGTTACAAATCATATATCTTATCAGCTGTTATCTGTTCTGCATTTTAAGCCGCCTTCATCAACATAGAAAAGAATAGTCGAGCCTCTTCCGCAATAGCCCGAAAGGATTTGCCTTGCGGCCATGGTTTCAACATTTTTCTGAATATAGCGCTTCAAAGGACGTGCACCGAAATTAGGGTCATATCCGTTCTCCGCAATATAATTCTTTGCGGATTCCGTAAGGTTAATCCTTAAATCCCTGTCGGCAAGCCGCTTATTAATATCATCTATTACAAGGTCTGTAATGGAATTGATATTATCCTTTGTAAGAGGCTTAAAGAAAATAATCTCATCAAGTCTGTTCAGGAATTCCGGTCTGAAAAAGCTTCTTAAGCTGTCCATGACATTATTTCTGGTGAAGTCTTTTATATTTCCTTCAGAATCAATACCTGACAGAATATCCTGTGAGCCGAGGTTTGACGTCATTATTATGATTGTATTCTTAAAATCAACGGTCTTTCCCAGGGAATCGGTAATTCTTCCGTCATCAAGACACGAAAGCAAAATATTGAATACATCCGGATGCGCCTTTTCAACCTCATCAAACAGTACAACACTGTAAGGCTTTCGACGAACTGCTTCGGTAAGCTGACCGCCTTCATCATATCCAACATATCCGGGAGGCGCTCCGATCAGTCTTGATACCGAGTATTTCTCCATGTATTCGCTCATGTCGATTCTTACAATATTGTTTTCATCGTCAAAGAGATTTTCAGCAAGAGCTTTTGCAAGTTCCGTTTTTCCGACACCCGTGGGACCAAGAAAAAGAAATGAACCTATCGGCTTTGTAGGGTCCTTGATTCCCGCCTTTGACCTGATGATCGATTCGGTAACCAGAGAAACTGCCTCATCCTGACCGATAACTCTCTTATGAAGCTGCTCATCAAGGGTAAGTGTCTTGTGTCTCTCCGTCTCAGAAAGCTTTGTTACAGGGATTCCTGTCCACTTCGAAATAATTTTTGTGATTTCATCCTCATTCACATTCTCATGAACAAGTTCCTTTTCGTTTTCACCCAGCTTATTTTCAATCTCTTCAAGCTCTTTTACAAGTGCCGGAAGTTTTCCGTATTTCAGTTCGGCTGCCTTTTCAAGATTGTATTCACGTTCAGCTGCGGCAATGTTTCTGTTAACCTCTTCTATCTGTTCCTTAAGTCTGGTTACATTCTCAACGGAATTCTTTTCATTATCCCACTTTACCTTAAGTTCAGCATACTTGTCCCGGTTCTCCGACAGCTCGTTTACAATGTCTTTTAAACGCTCCATGCTTGCGGGATCGTATTCCTTTTTCAGTGCAGCTTCTTCTATCTCAAGCTGCATAATTTTACGCTTAAGTTCATCCATCTCCACAGGCATTGAATCAAGTTCTGTTCTGACGGATGCGCAGGCTTCATCCACCAGGTCTATTGCCTTGTCCGGCAGAAATCTGTCCGAAATATATCTTGAAGAAAGCTTTGCCGCAGCAACCAGAGCTGAATCGGTAATTTTTACTCCGTGGAATACCTCATACCTTTCCTTTATTCCACGCAATATGGATATTGTGTCTTCAACTGTAGGTTCATTAACCATTACCGGCTGGAATCTTCTCTCCAAAGCAGGATCTTTTTCAATGTATTTTCTGTGTTCATCCAGAGTCGTAGCACCTATACAGTGAAGTTCACCCCTTGCAAGCATGGGCTTCAGCATATTTCCCGCATCCATTGAACCTTCGTTTGCTCCGGCTCCGACGATGGTATGCATTTCGTCAATGAAAAGAATAATTCTTCCTTCAGACTTCTTTACTTCATCAAGAACAGCCTTAAGTCTTTCCTCAAATTCGCCTCTGTACTTAGCTCCTGCCACAAGAGCACCCATATCGAGAGCAATAATAATTCTGTCCTTCAGGTTATCGGGAACGTCACCGGCAACTATTCTCTGGGCAAGTCCTTCGACCACCGCAGTCTTTCCTACACCGGGTTCACCTATAAGTACAGGATTGTTCTTGGTTTTTCTTGAAAGAATTCTTATGACATTACGTATTTCACCGTCCCTGCCTATAACAGGGTCCATTTTTCCATCCTTCGCCTTCTCAATGAGGTTCTGTCCGTATTTATTCAGAGTATCATATGTAGCTTCGGGATTGTCAGTGGTTACATTCTGGTTTCCTCTTACAGATGACAAAACCTTAAGAAATGATTCCACGGTAATTCCATAGCTCTTAAAAAGCTCCTTCAGAGCTTTTCCGGGATATTTAAGCATCAGAATAAAGAGATGCTCTACAGAAACGTAATCATCCCCCATCTTCTTTGCTTCATCTTCTGCTTCAATTAATACACGGTTCAGATCGTTGGAAATACTTATCTGAACATTACCTGAAACCTTAACCTTTCTATTTATCAGATCCTCAATTCTCTTTTTAAATGATTCGATATTAATGCCCATCTTTTCAATGAGTCCTGATATAAGGCTGTCATCAATATCAAGAAGAGCATATAAAAGATGTTCCTGATCAACCTCACTGTTACCGTATTTATAGGTCAGTTCTTCTGCTTTCTGAGTAGCTTCAAGAGACTTTTGAGTAAACTTTTTAATATTCATTGCTTTCCTCCTTCGCCAAAACTAAAAGAAAAATAAGCTTCAATATTACCTTCATCTGTGTTATACCACCAATTATTAGCACTGTCAAGTGGCGAGTGCTAATTGTCAGAAAAATCTCTTACTATCGCATTCAGTCCGGAACAAAATCTTATTTTGTTATTTTCGCAAAATAAGCCTTATTATATTTATTTTTTTTATATTGTAAAATCTTTCTATGAGTTCTATTATATACTTGCTTTTCTATTGAAAGCTGGTAATGTCAGGGTTATTTTTTATTAGGAACTACGTAATGTACTTAATAAATGCCTTTTCACATTTTTTGTTTTTGGGGCATTCTTTTCAAATGTATCAATCCAAAAATCCTGACACTGCTAAAATATATTTAATAAAACGGAGGTTATTATGAATTTCTTAAACGAGCATACAATGCTGATAGCTCTCGGCATTTTTGTTCTGATGTATGTTTTCATGCTGATTTTTTCCAAAAAGCGAATGTTTGTTGCTCTTGGTGCGGCAGCACTTATGGTAATATTACAGGTTCTTCCTTTGGCTGATGTATTACCAAATATAAACTGGAATGTTATAATGATGATTTCAGGAACAATGGGAATAGTTGCACTCTTCATTGATTCAAAGATGCCTTCCCGTCTGGCAGACCTTATGCTTACCAAAGTTCCGAATGCCTGCTGGGCCATAGTTGTTCTTTCTGTTTTCTCAGGATTGATTTCAGCCTTTGTTGACAACGTTGCAACGGTTCTTATGCTTGCTCCTGTCGGACTTGCGGTTTGTAAAAAAATCAAATCAAATCCTGTACCGGCAATTATTGCGATAGCCGTTTCTTCAAACCTTCAGGGTGCCGCTACTCTCGTTGGTGATACCACAAGTATTCTTCTTGGCGGATATGCAAAAATGAGCTTTGTGGACTTCATCTTCTGGCAGGGTAAACCCTCAATATTCTGGGCTGTTGAGCTCGGAGCACTCGGAACCGTATTTATTCTCTTTTTCATTTTCAGAAAAGACAAGCAGAAAATCACTCCCGACAGCATTACAAAAGTTAATGACTATGTTCCCGCCTTTGCACTTGTTTTCACGGTTGTAGCACTTATAGTTGCTTCCTTCTTCGAGATTCCCTATATCGATGATATAAAGAACGGACTTATCTGCCTTACCATATGTGTGCTGCTCATCATCAGAACCTGCATCAAACAGAAAGGAGCAAAACCCGTTAAGGCTGTTGCTGAACAGTTTGACTATGAAACAGTTCTTACTCTCTGCGGTTTGTTCGTTGTTGTAGCTTCCATTACAAAGGCCGGAATCATTGATGTTATTGCAAACTGGTTTGCCGGAATCGGTGACGGAAATGTTTTCCTTCTCTACACCATTATTGTTTTCGCATCAGTTGCATTATCTGCATTCATTGATAATATCCCGTATGTTGCTGCCATGCTTCCTGTTGTTGAGGTTCTTTCGCAAAAGCTTGGTATATCTCCTGTTGTTCTTTATTTCGGACTTCTTTCAGGCGCAACTCTCGGAGGAAACATTACTCCTTTCGGTGCATCAGCCAATGTTACAGCAATTGGTATTCTTAAGAAAAACGGATATTCCGTAAAGAACAGTGATTTCTTTAAGATTGGTATTCCATTCACTCTCACCGCTGTACTTATCGGTTATGTATTTATCTGGTTTGTTTGGGGCTGAAACAGTTAATCCTAAACATTTATTACGCTCCGAATAATCGGCTGATTACAATAGGTATAGAAAAAAACCGGCTCAATATGAGTCGGTTTTCTTTTTTTAACTTTATTTATTTCTCTTGGTCTTTTCTTATTCTACTGAAATAACGTAGTAATAAACAGGCTGGTCACCGGGATAAATCTCAACATCAATCATCTTATGCTTCTCTGAAATCCTGTCCGCAATCTTCTGAGCGTCCTCTTCATTACCGTCCTCGCCGTAATAGATGCTAATAAGCTCTGAATCCTCTTCCAGCATGCTCTCTATAAGCTCCACACTGACATCAATTACGTCACTTCCCGTTGACTTAATGGAATGATCATCAATTCCCATGAAATCACCCATCTTAATCTCAAGACCGTCAATCTTTGTATCACGTACAGAGTATGTAACTGAGCCGGTCTTGATATTTGCCATGGCTTCTTTCATAACTTCTTCATTCTCTTCAGGTGTCTTGTCACTCAGGAAATTAATCATGGCAGCAATACCCTGGGGAACTGTCTTTGAAGGGATAACAACTACATTCTTATCTTCTGTAAGCTCTTTTGCCTGCTCAGCAGCAAGAATAATGTTCTTATTATTCGGAAGAACGTAAACATTCTTGGCATTGATTGATTCTATGGCGGTGAGAATATCGTCGGTACTGGGGTTCATTGTCTGACCGCCCGCAATAAGATTATCAACACCTAATCCCTTAAAAATCTCATCCAGTCCTTTTCCTACGGAAATTGCAACAAAAGCATTTTCCTTGGCCGGTTCTGAATTCTCTTTTGCCGAAGAATCAATAGCCTCTGCATCAGCAGATTTATCCGAATCAGAACTGCTCTCGGAAGTATTTGAATTATCACCGGATGAACTCTGCGCTTTTGCAGCTTCAAGATTAAGCTTTTCATTATGCTCTTCACGCATATTGTCAATCTTCATTCTTGAAAGCTGACCAAATGTAAGTGCCTTTTCAATGGCAAGTCCGGGATTATTTGTATGAACATGAATCTTTACCACATCATCATCTGCCACACATACAATCGAATCACCTATGGACTCAAGGAATGCCTTAAACTCTGCCTCATCCCTGTCGGTAAATTCTTTTTCAAGAAGAATAATAAATTCCGTGCAGTAACCAAACTTTATGTCAGATGTTGAAATGTTCTCTGTACTGATATTACCGTTTCTTACAGCCGCAGGCTGAGAAGTCTGTTCTTTCTTCTCAATCTTAACTTCCTTGCCGCACAGAACATCATAAGCACCCTTCATTGCTTCAAGCAAACCACGTCCGCCCGAATCAACTACACCCGCTTCCTTAAGTACAGGAAGAAGCTCGGGAGTATAATCAAGAACCTCCTCCATATGCTCTACCACTTTTTCCATAAAAAGCTTTAAGTCGTAGGTAGAACCAAGAAGTTCAGATGCCTTATCAGCTCCGCCTTTGGCCACTGTAAGGATTGTTCCTTCCTTAGGCTTCATAACAGCCTTATATGCGGTCTCAACACCTCTTTGAAAAGCGTTGACAGCTATATTGATGTCAATATAGTTTTCTTCTTTAATGACCTTCGTAAAACCTCTGATCAGCTGAGAAAGAATAACGCCGGAATTTCCTCTCGCTCCTCTGAGCGAACCGCTGGAAATTGCCTTTGCAAGCTCCTCCATACCGGCTGATTCATCAAGCTTGTTTACCTCTGCCACAGCCGACATAATAGTCATGGACATATTTGTACCTGTGTCTCCGTCCGGAACAGGGAAAACATTAAGCTCGTTTATGATTTCCTTTTTTGATTCGAGAGCTGATGCAGCACCTATGAACATTTTTCTAAGCTGTGCAGCATCAATTTTCGTTACTATCAATTTCTTTTCCTCCTATCAGTCGATTACTCTGACACCCTCAACATAAATGTTGATTTTCTTAACCGAAAGTCCTGTAAATTCCTCAACCTTGTACTGAACATTCTCCACAAGATTTCTGCAAACAGTAGGGATATTTACACCATAAGAAACAATAATATGCATATCAATTGTAATCTGATTATCTTCAACTTCCGCCTTAACGCCCTTGCGTAAATTTTCAACTTTAAGGAGCTTAGCCAAGCCATCCTTCACGCTGATGGCAGCCATACCAACCACACCAAAACATTCAACAGCCGATGCGCCTGCACACTTAGCAATGACCTCATTACTAATGAGAACATCTCCAACTTTCGTATTCAAAGATTCTCCCATATATCCTCCTATCTGCCAATCTTCATTGGCACACATATAGGCTATTATACTATATTTGGGTTTGGTTATCAATATCTTTTTTGTACAGGCATTTCTACCCTTCCCGTTAAGCATTCCTAATAAACTGTTATACCGGTTACCGTTTATCCCAAAAACATTCCCAATCCCCGGCTTATAAATTCCCGCCTTCTAAACTTTCAGTTACAGTTTTTCATTATAAAGCTTATTCACTTGAGCTAAAATGATTTCGATATACTTTCTTAAGTATCAAGATTAATTAATACTCTGAATATCGGTTTTCCTGAATTTTCTGTTGACTACAACAAAATATACAAGGCAAAGCGCTATCTGGACAATAGTCGATGAAGGTGTTGCAAGGCCTATATAGAAAAGCTCTACATCAGGAATCCTGCTTACAAAATATGATACCGGTATTCTCACACAGAAAGCTCCGACAAGACCCTGTATCATGACAAAAACAGTAGAACCAAGTCCGCAGAAATATCCGATGAAGCAGAAAAGGAACGAAGTAAACAGGCAGTCAATTGCATAGGACTTAAGGTAAGAAGCTGCCTGAACTATTACTGCATCATCATCTGAGAATATTCCGGCCAGAATATCTCCGTGGAAGAAAGAAAAATAGCCGATGATCACGCCTGCGCATAGAGATGTCCCAATACCGCACCATAATGCTTTCCGCGCCCTGTCCGGTCTCATTGCACCAATGTTCTGTCCAACAACGGCAGCCATTGACTGTGAATATGCTGAAGGAATCAGCATGACAAAAGCACAAAGCTTTTCGGCTACGCCAACACCTGCCGATTTTATCAGTCCAAGATCGTTAATAATTGCGGTAATCACAAGGAAAGAAAGACTTACAAGCATATCCTGCAGAGCAATCGGCACACCCAGCTTAAGAATTCCCCTGTTAATAACCGGATCAAATCTGATATCTCTTCTTGAAAATACAAAAGGAAGTTTTCTTCTCCTGATAATGATAAGTGAAAGAAACACACTGACTGCCTGAGCAAAAACCGTTGCATATGCGGCACCTGCCGCGCCCATATTAAATGTCTTTACAAGCAGAAGGTCACCCAAAATATTGACAACGCAGGCAATTGCAACGGTAATCAAAGGCATCTTTGAGTCACCGATTCCCCTGAAAACACCGCCCAATACATTAAATGCAAGAATAAATACAATTCCTCCGGAACATATCTTAAGATATGATACCGTTGACTCAAAGGCCTCTTCAGGAGTAAGCATCAAATCTGCTATGGGACGTGCAGTAAGAACAAAAACCGCTGTGGCTATTACCGCTACTATTCCAAAAAGCACAATGCCGGCGCCTATTACCTTTCCTGCATCATCCGGACGAGCCTCACCTATTTTCTTAGCTACAATAACCGAAACTCCCGTAGACAATCCCACAAGGATACCGGTTATGGTATGCATTATCTGTGAAGCAATCGATACTGCCGAAAGATCCGCTGTTGAAGAGTATTCACCTACTATCTTCAAATCTACAGCCCCGTACATTGCCTGCAATAAAAGAGCCGCGAGTATCGGTAGCGCAAATCTTATTAATTTAGGCAGAATTTTACCTGTTGTAAAGTCAATTTCTTTCATACTGCACCATCTTTTCCATTATCCTGTATATGATGAAGAAAGCATGTCATTTGCGACATGCTGCGCCGCTTTTGCGTCGTTTCAGCAACAGAATACCGTTGCAAAAGCGTACGCTTCCTTGCAGTGCGCTTTTACTTTACAGACGCAATTTCCAATAAAGTAAAGCATTTCTGTTCCATATATCCATAATTCGTAAATGTATCACAATATATTTAATGACAACACCGTTTTCATTAAAAAAGTCTGTAAAAAGAACACCATCTCAAAAGAATAGATTATCGAAGAGCTAATGTCAAGAAAATAATATAAAGAAGCGTCCCCAAAAAGGGACGCTTCCTAAAGCATGACTTAAATAAAGCCATAAATCAAGTTGTAAAATTAAGCCCAGGGATTCTCTGTAGGATAAGGAAGGCTCTTAGGCTGGTTGTATGCAATATCCTTGATTCCAAGGAACTTGAATACTTCGAAGAGAAGCTTTCCGTAGTGACCGAAAGCAACTGCTCCATGATGAGGATATCTCTTCTGAACGAGAACGTGACGATAGAAACGTCCCATCTCAGGAATAGCGAAGATACCGATACCACCGAATGACTGTGTAGCTACATCAAGGATTTCGCCCTCAGCGATGTAAGAAACAAGCTCTCCGTCGCTGTTGCACTGTAATCTGTAGAATGTGATGTCGCTTGCAGCGATATCGCCTTCAAGAGTACCACGTGAGATATCAGGCTCTGAACCTGCGGGCTCAAGAACTCTGTGCTGGATAAGCTGATACTTAACTGCACGGTCAGCACACATCTTGCATGAAGGTGTATTTCCGCAATGGAAGCCCATGAATGTATCATTAAGCTTGTAATCATACTTGCCCTTGATGCTCTCATCATAGATATATGCGGGTACTGAGTTATTGATATCAAGAAGTGTAACTGCATCGCCTGAAATACAAGCTCCGATGTACTCTGAAAGAGCACCGTAGATATCAACTTCACAAGCAACGGGGATACCGTGAGAAGCAAGACGGCTGTTTACGTAGCAAGGCTCGAAACCAAACTGTGAAGGGAATGCAGGCCAGCACTTATCAGCAAATGCTACATACTTACGAGCGCCCTTGTGGTTCTCAGCCCAGTCAAGAAGAGTAAGCTCGAACTGTGCCATACGTGCATTGAGGTCAGCATAGTACTTGCCCTCACCCATCTCAGCTGCCATATCTTCGCAGATCTCAGGAATACGGGGATCGTTAGCATGCTCCTTGTATGAAACAAGAAGGTCAAGCTCTGAGTTCTCTTCGATTTCAACGCCGAGCTCATAGAGACCCTTAATAGGTGCGTTACAAGCGAAGAAGTCCTGAGGTCTGGGACCGAAGGTAATAATCTTAAGGTTCTTAACGCCTACAACTGCACGAGCGATGGGAACGAAATCAGCGATCATCTTTGCCATGTCGTCACATGTTCCAACAGGGTACTCAGGGATATATCCGTTAAGATGACGCATACCAAGGTTGTATGAGCAGTTAAGCATACCACAGTAAGCATCACCACGTCCGTTGATCATGTCGCCGTCGCCTTCAGCAGCTGCAACGAACATGCAGGGACCGTCAAAATTCTTAGCAATAAGTGTCTCAGGAGTCTCAGGACCGAAGTTTCCAAGGAATACTACAAGAGCATCACACTCAGCAGCCTTAACATCAGCTACAGCTGCAAGCATATCCTTCTCATTCTCAACGGTAACCTTGCACTCGTAAAGCTCACCGGTGTAAGCAGCCTTAATAGCTGCACGTCTCTTCTCTGACAGAGCGATAGGGAAACAGTCACGGCTAACAGCAATGATACCAAGCTTCACGTCAGGAATGTTCTTGATTTTCTTTAAATCAATCATTTCAATATCTCCTTTTATTATTTTTTTATCCGAAAAGGACATTAACTGCCTTTTAGCAGTTTATGTTAAAAGTATAGCATAATGTCAACCCTTAGGCAACATTATTTAGTGCTATTTTCTAACTAAATTTTGTCAATTTAAAAGGTCCATCCCCCTATGAGTGAATGGACCTTTGAATTATGTCGATTTTCGAATAAATATATTGTTATTAAAAGAATTAACTTTACAACAATATTAATCCTATGACATGTTTAAATAATTACTTAATATCAGCGTAAACATCCTTTAATGCAGGATACATCTTTACAAACTGCTGATACTTTGCCTCATATCTTGCGGCAATCTCAGGATCGGGCTCAACGGTATCAATAACCTTTACAAGCTTAGCTGCTGCTTCCTCAACCGAAGCATACTCTCCGCATGCAACAGCAGCAAGCATTGCTCCGCCGTAGCCGGGGCCTTCTTCAGATTCGATAACGTCAACCTTCATGTTCATTACATTAGCGATAATCTTCTTCCAGAGAGGTGACTTAGCACCGCCACCGCAAATCTTTGTACGGTCAAGCTTAATACCAAGCTTACGGGCAACTTCTACTGAATCACGAAGACCAAATGCAACACCTTCAAGGATCGCAAGAGTCATATCCTGTCTGGTTGAATCCATGCTCATTCCGATAAATGCAGCACGTGCATCGGGATTGTTATGAGGTGAACGCTCTCCCATAAGATAAGGGAGGTAGAATACATGATTTCTTCCGAGCATTTCATCGGTAATGCCCTTCTGCTCATCCGCATATGCCTTTGTAGCAAGGATTTCATACATCCACCACTTGTTACATGATGCAGCCGAAAGCATACAGCACATAAGATGGAAGCTTCCGTCAGCATGGTCAAAGAGATGGATTGCAGGGTTCTCATTTGCAGCAAAATTCTTTGAAGAAATGAATACTGTTCCGCTTGTTCCAAGGCTGATGTTACACTTACCGTCACCAACCGTACCTGTTCCTACTGCAGCTGCTGCATTATCGCCTGCACCCGCAACAATCTTAACGTCTGTACTGAAGCCAAGCTCTGCAGCGATGTCAGCCTTAAGTGTTCCGACTACTTCATAGCTTTCGAAAAGCTTAGGCATCTGTGCTTCGCTTACTCCGCAGATATCAAGCATTTCCTTTGACCATGTACGATTCTTAACGTCAAGAAGAAGCATACCCGATGCATCCGAAACATCTGTACAGAATGTACCTGAAAGCTTATAAGCCAGGAAATCCTTAGGAAGCATAATCTTTGCAATCTTGGCAAAATTTTCAGGCTCATTTGCCTTAACCCAGAGAATCTTGGGAGCTGTAAATCCTGCAAAAGCAATATTTGCGGTAAGCTCTACAAGCTTATCCTTACCGATTACATTGTTAAGATAATCTGTTTCCTTCTGGGTACGTCCGTCATTCCAGAGAATAGCGGGACGGATTACGTTGTCATCCTTATCCAGGATAACAAGTCCGTGCATCTGTCCACCAAAGCTGATACCTGCAACCTGTGACTTATCACACTCAGCTGTAAGCTCCTTGATTCCCGCAATAACATTTGTCCACCAGTCCTCGGGCTTCTGCTCGGACCAGCCGGGATTAGGGAAATATAAAGGGTATTCCTTTGAAACTATCTTCTTAATCTGGCCGTTGCCCTCCATAAGAAGGAGCTTAACAGCCGATGTACCTAAATCAACGCCTATGTAAAGCATCTCAAATCCTCATCTTTCTTAAATTAATTTCTATATAGCATTTTATCTTTATTTGAATTACAGAGTAATGTTCTCACCCTTTAATCCAATGAAAGCTCTGGGTGCCTGATTGCCGTCTGCATGTGCAATGAGCCACTTATTCTCTGCCATAAGGAGTCTGTCCTCTGCTGTTCTTGCAGGGAATTCCTTAATATCCGCATTTGTTCCCTTAGGTAGGATAACAATTCCTCTGAAGCCCTGAGGCTCACCGTTGCAGGGTGCATAGTGAAGAGTTGTTCCGTACATTTCTACTGCAACACCGGCAGGTACCTTAAATGCCTCAATAAGTGATGTATCATATGTAAAATCATCCTGAACATCACGCTGGTCTCCGATAAGAAGAATCATATCATAAAGAGCAATGTTGATTTCAGAGCATCTGTGATACTCAACCGCATTAAGCTTATTGTTGTTACCGTTGCAATAACCAACCTGAATGGGAAGTCCGCCGAAAAAGCTCTCCTGGAACTCCTTTGCAGTCTTGGTTGCCTCAAGATCGGCATCGCCTGCTACATAAACAACATCATCTGCGGGCATGGGCTTTGTAGCAAGAACATCCAGAAGCTCCTTGCAATCAATACCCTCAACTACTTTACCGTACTTTTTGAAATCCTTGTCAAAAACACTTTTAATAACCATTGTTTTGATCTCCCTTCAAAATTTTAATGTCGGTATGAAGGACAGAAAATATCTGCCTGAACATGTGAAATCCTGTTATCATTATTAATCTGCTTTATGAATGCTCTCTTGGCATCCATTTAACGGTAACAATCTAAGGTCACAGGCATAATAAAAGCCGGACTGCTTAGATTTTCACACACTTCACCCAATTTAATACTATTTTACAATTTTCGGTAAAAATGTTCAAGAAAATTTTGCAATCAGGCTATTCAAATATTGCTGTAAATTAATTATCAAATATTGCTATTTTTACTTCAGTCACATTTACTTCACACACTGCTTAAGGACTAAAAACATTAACTTTATCAAAAACCGGTCAGGACGCTGTCATTTAGTCAATCAGCTATTTCCTTACAGTAACTTCCATTATGAACTAAACCCTAACGCGGCCCTTTAGTCGGCCACATCATTCCCTGAAAGTTACTTCTACAGGATTCTTATTCAGACACGGCTATTTAAGCACTTTATTAATTAACAGCAGCTTCTACAGAAATCTGATTCCCTGGCTGTCTCCCGCAGGCTTTCCCGGTGCCGGATTTCTTTTGTTAAGCTCTTCCAAAAGCTCTTTATTGCTTTTGCAATAAACCGGATGAATAAAGTATGGATTCAGTTCACACAGCGGCTCCAGTACAAAGCTTCTGTTCTTCATATCCGCATGAGGAATAACCAGCTTATCCGTGCATATTATTTCTCTTTCATAGAAAATAATATCAAGGTCAAGAGTTCTCGGCCCCCAATGAACCAGACGTTCTCTTCCGGCTTCTGCTTCAATTCTGTTAAGGACTCTTAAGAGTCCTTCAGGACTGTAAAATGTTCTTATATGAGCAGCTCCGTTAAGGAAATCATTCTGTTCAACTCCGCCGTAAGGCTTGGTTTTTATAAGCGAAGAAACCTTTTCAACCCTTATTCCTCTGTCTGCATCAAGTTTCTTCATTGCTTCGTTTATAAGTGCTTCACTGTCTCCCATGTTGGAGCCCATTGCAATATATACATCATGCCATTTTCTGGTGATTTCCACGGATACAGTCTCAAGAGGGAGCTTAACGGGAGCCCATGGCTTTTCCACAATTACTCTGCAGCCTTCTATAGGGAATCTGTTCATAAGTTCATCCGCAATTTCCTCTACAAGACGTTCAATGAGCTTAAAAGTGGTCTTTTCGGTTACTTCCTTTATAACCTCAGCCGCCTGACCGTAGTGAACCGATTTGGTCAGGTCATCGGTTGAGCCAGCCTCCTCCAAAGGAAGATAGAGGTCCGCAGATACAACAAACTTCTGTCCCAAAACATTTTCTTCGGTAAAAACACCGTGATTTGCAAATATTTCAAGTTTTTTAATATGAATTGCGTCCATTACATTCTCCCCTTTTAATCATTATGTCATTCCCTGTTTTTAAGAATCGTCTCATACATTTTGATAAATCTGACATTTTCTTTTACATCATGAACCCTTACTATTCCATATCCCGCATTAACAGCAGCTGCCGTAGATGCCAGCGTTCCTTCTGTTCTTTCTCCCGCGGGAAGGCCTAATGTAATTCCTATGACAGATTTTCTTGATGCACCCAGAAGCATGGGAAAATCTTTGTATTTGACTTTTTCAAGATTTGAAAGAACCTTTAGATTTGCCTCATAGCTTTTTCCAAAACCGACTCCGGGATCGAGAATAATTTTCTCTTCATTTATTCCTGCTTCAGATGCAATCTTAAGGCTTTCCTCAAAACCGTTTCTAATATCATTTATCACATTTTCCGGAGAGGATTTTTCGCCTGCTTCATCAAACAGGTCACATCCCTGCATAATGCATACGGGACAGTCGTACTTTGCCGCAATCTCTGCCATTCTGTTCTTTTCACCCTTGAAATCACGCAATCCGTAAACATCATTTATCATGTCAGCTCCGGCTTCAAGGGCTTTTTGGGCAACAGTCCATTTATAGCTGTCTATACTTATGGGAACATCAAACATGTTGGAAAGTGCGAAAACGGCAGGAATAATTCTCTTCAGTTCCTCTTCTTCAGATACCGGTTCCGCTCCGGGCCTGGTTGATTCTCCCCCAATATCAAGAATATCAACGCCATCCTTAATCATTTTTTCGGCGTTGTCAATAACAGCCTCAAGGCTGTATGACTTTCCGCCGTCCGAAAATGAATCTGGAGTAACGTTGATAATCCCCATGACATATGTGCGATTTTTGAAATCAAAATTTTTGTTTCTTATAATCATTATTTACCTCAAGTTGAGATGCCAATTAATTCAAAGAATACGTCCTTCCCTATCTGATTGCATCCATTACAAGCTGCCTTAATGAAGCATCTTCCTTAAAAAGACCTCTTGTCACAGTTGTAACTGTGGTTGAACCGGGCTTTTTTACCCCCCTCATTGTCATGCAGGTGTGCTCAGCTTCAACAACAACCATAACACCCTTGGGTTCAAGATACTTGCTTATTGCATCCGCAATCTGGCTTGTCATCTGCTCCTGAATCTGAAGTCTTCTTGCATATACTTCAACGGTGCGGGCCAGCTTGCTAAGTCCTACTACTTTTTTATCGGGAATATATGCTATATGAACCTTTCCGAAAAAAGGAAGCATATGATGCTCACACATCGAATAGAAGCTAATGTCTTTTTCTAAAACAAGGTCACTTCCGTCACAGCTGAACTGTCTGGTAAGGTGCTCCTCAGGAGACGCATCCATTCCGGCCAGAAGCTCTTCATACATTCTTAAAACTCTTGCAGGAGTATCTTTAAGGCCCTCACGGTTTACATCCTCTCCCACTGCTTCAAGCAAAAGCTTAACGGCCTTTTCAACTTTTTTCTTGTCAACCATTTATATCAACCCTTTCAAATCAGTGATTAATTAACATTCACAGTCAGTCCTAAACGCCATCATATTATCACAGTTTGAAATAATTGTAAACCTGCAAATGAAAACATAAGTACTTCATCATTACGGTTCATGGTCCGTTCAATTCTTAACTGCAAATCCTTTTCGCTTTGCAGTTAAGAGCTAATGAAGTATCCTTCACCGGATTCTATTTTTCGGGACGCTTTCCTAATGTTACGCTAATCTCTTTTGAATCATATTCACCACGATTCTTACGGCTTATCTCAACCTTAATCTCTGAGCCGCATCTTATATAGCTTAATATCTCTCTAAGCTCGTTCATGCTTGAGAGCTTTCTTCCGTTAACTGAGGTAATAATATCTCCCATATAAATTCCTGCCTGCTCCGCAGGTGAATCCTTTTCCACCTCGTAAACATAAACTCCCGAAGGCATTCCGAAGCTGTTCGCGTAATCCTCTGAAATATCCTTTCCCTGAATGCCGAGATATCCTATTTCATCTTCATCCAGCTCTACCCTGTTCATCAGCTCGTTAATTACGGGAATAGCCTTCGAAATAGGAATGCAGTAGCCCATTCCTTCTATTTCGTAACCTACGTCTTTTGCTGAATTAATTCCTATTACCTCTCCGTAAGCATTTAACAGAGGTCCTCCGCTGTTACCGGGATTAATGGCTGTATCGGTCTGAATAAATTCAATTTTGCTTCCGGTGTCATTCTCAATTTCACGGTTAATGGCGCTGACATATCCGATTGTTATTGACTGTCCGTAACCCAATGCATTTCCTATGGCTATAGCCACAGAACCTACCTTTGTGTTATCGGAATTTCCCAGCCTGGCGATACGAACCGAATCAATGGTGGACTGCTCCAAATCATCTGCGTTAACCGAAATTACTGCAAGATCATAGAAGGAATCCTCTCCCTTTACAGTTGCTTCCGCCATTTTCCCGTCAATAAATGTTACCGAGATATTCTTTGCGCCTTCAACAACATGCTCATTGGTGGCAATCAGTATTTCCTTATTGTTCTGTCCGATAAGGAATCCCGTTCCAGAGACCTCCTTATTTCCTGTTTGAGAACCAAATCCAAAGAAATAGTTTTGCTGTACAGGTATATTGCAGTTAATCGAAACAACCGAAGGCATAACCGCTCTGGCTACAGCTGAGTAATCTGAAGTAGTTATGGGCAGAAGTTCATCATCCTCAAGTATTTTGCTTACATCCTTTCCGGGAATGTTTTCTTCCTTTTCATCCTTTGATTCCGTAAGTTCATCCTCCACACCGTTGCCCATTATTCCATCATCTTTACTCTTCTTAATGTGGTTTACTCCAACCACCACAACGCAGATAATAATTCCGGCAATTATTCCACAGAGAACAGTAAGTAAAAATCGTTTTAAGCCCTTATGTTTCTTTTTTTCACGCTTGTCTTTCTTATCAGATTTGTTATTCTTTTCATCCTTGTCCGATTCTTCACCATTGATAAAAGACTCTCTATTATTAAATACATCAACATTTGCAACTTTTTCAACATTGCTAATTGTTTCACTATTACCGATTATTTCACTACCAATATTTTCTTCACTAATACCTGTTACTTCTCTATTGCTAATCTCTTCACTATTGATGAATGTTTCACCACTACTGATTTCTTTTTTATTGATGATTATTTCACTACTACTGATTTCTTTATTATTGTTATTTTCCATGGAGGTTTCGGATTTTTCATAATCATTCATATCATTTTTATCACCGGAAACTACTGAATTTGCGGTTACATTCCCTTCTTTGTTATCAGCAAGTATTTCTGAATTCACAGATGTATTCATATTTTTGTTATCGGCAAATATTTTCGAATTCGCACTTGCATTTAAGTCATTATCAGAGTTCATCTCAGAATCAAAACTCAATTCTCTATCCAGTTTATTCTCTTTGTCCAGGCTCTGTTCCTTCCCGAAATTTATTTCTTTGTCTTTATTCATTTCCATATCATTACTGTAAATATCTTCCATAACAGTCCTCCAAAATCTTTCATTAACTGCTTTATATGAAAAAGTTTAGCAACATTTTTAAGTGGGCGTCACAATAACAAGCTACTGATAAACACCTTGTCTCACGCTTCCGATGCGTTTACCGGGAGACATCAATGCTTCTGACATCATGCTCATTTTATTACATAAATGTGTCGCAATTGTGTAGTTAATATGTATAAAGTTTGTTAAAGGTTACTATTAACAGTCAGATGATAACGAACGCAAGTCTGAAGCTTCCTCAAGACTTGTGAGCATTATCATCCGACTATGGAGGCCGAACAGAACAAATTCAAAAGCCCTGCTTGCACTTATCATTATTCGACTGCGAACAGAAACATTGTTCACATTGTATTTCTTATTTGTTATTTTTCTGTTCATAAATATATGTTAGAATAGAAAAAACTTCACTTAAAAGGAGGCTGATAAAAACAATTATGAAGATTTTGCTCGCTAACCCGGAAACTTCAAGAAACAAATATGATTTTGCCGGGATAATCGATGACGAACCTTACGAACTTGAGTGCCTTATGGCATACCTGAAGCAGTCAGGGATAGAATGCAGGATCTGGGATGGTCAGATAAAGAAAGATTTTCAAAATGTATTCAATTCTTTTAAGCCTGATGCAGTTTATTTTTGCGGAAGAACACGGCAGGAAAATTTTATAAAAGAATACTGTCGATACTGCAAATCCGATAAGAATAGCGATTCATTAATTACAATAGTCGGAGGAATCCATGCTCAGAACTGCCCCGAACGTTTTCACGAAGAATATATAGATTTTGTAGTTACAACCTTTGATCCTTCTGCGGTTTTAGATATATTAACCGGAAAAGAACCTGAAAATATCAGCGGGATTCATTATAAATCTTTTGAAAACCAAAATAATGAATGGAAGGTCACTGAAAGCCTCCCCTATAATATAAGCAACATGCCATGGGCGGACCGCAGTCTTTTTTATGAGAACAAAGAGAAGTATTGTTATCTTGAACTTCGTCCCTGTGCTATAATAAGAACAGCCTTCTGCTGTCCTTATTCCTGTGCCTTCTGCTACCGGAACAGACTGAACTGCGGAAAATACACGGTACGCCCTGTTGAAGATGTCGTAAATGAGATTAATGCCATTGAATGTGATAACATTTATATAATTGACGATGACTTCCTTGTCAATGTGACAAGACTTGAAAAATTTATTGACCTTATCAGAGAAAAGAATATACATAAAAAATTTGTCTGTTTCGGAAGAGCTGATTTTATCGTAAAACACCCTGATATCATAAAGCAGCTGGCCTCAATTGGTTTTTTCTATATTTTAACCGGGCTGGAATACATAGAAAATAAACGGTTACGTTCAAAAAACAAGAAATCCCAGGTAAATTCAAACGTGAACGCCATCAGGATTCTTCATTCAAACGGAATACATATGATGGGGATGTTTATTACGGATCTTGACTTTACCGCTCACGATTTCAGAAAACTCTACCGTTGGATAAAGCACTATGACCTGAAGCATGTGGCAATTTCAATATATACTCCCGAAATGTGTCTGGAGAATTTCGAGGATTACAAAGACAGGATGATATCCGATAACCCCGAGGAATGGGATTATCTCCATCTTGTAGCAAAGCCTGACAAAATCAGTGTCAGAAAATATTACATGTATTACCACCTTCTTCTGATTAAGCTGTTCCTGAGAGCCAAACGCCAGGGAATATATGATTTTCTCAACTACGGTTCCTTTATAAAATCATTCTTAAAAAATCTGTTTACTTTTGGAGGTTGAGATGAAAAGAATTTATATAGTCTTAATTGAGTCCTATACCGGTCTTGGAAAAATAATAAAGAAGTTTACCGGTTACCGTTATGAACACATTGCTGTCAGCCTTGACAAAAGCCTTACAGAATTTTACTCCTTCTCCCGTAAGCAGCACAATCATCCCTTTGCAGCCGGATTTATGAAGGAATATCGTGATTACTATGCCTTTGAAGAATACCGTAAATTTTATTCAAAGATCTTTTCTCTGCCTGTTACCGATTGTCAGTATGACGAAATATGTGCATTGATAGAACGCTGTGCAAATGATGAAGAACAGATTTTTAATCTTTTTGCAATGGTTACAACACCTATATTGCACGGCGTACGCATTTATAAAGCACATAACTGTATGGATTTTACAGCCCGGGTAATTGAGCTTGCCGGCATAAAACTCGATAAACCATTCTACAAATATGATATTCCCGACATTGATAAACTTCTGACAGAATATCCTCACAAGGAGGGTTATCTCAAGCGAATCGATTCGGCTGATTACGCTAAATACACAGAAAAGAGTGATTTCCCCACAGCATCAAAAGAATTTTTCCATGTAATTTCAACATTAACCAAACGTGTACTTTTTGACCGTAAAAAAATAGAAAAAGAAGAATTCTGATTTATTTTCAATAGCATTACAGGCAATTCTTCTTCCCAAGCTTGCAATTCTGATTTTAAGTAATATAATGGAATTGTATGCACTTATGGGGAGTGCAAATATGTATCATGGAGTTTAGTTTATGAAAAATCTATACAGAATTCTTATTCCGGTTCTGCTTGTTATTTTTGCCGTCACCTGGATAATTTTTCTTGACAAAATGGAAGAATACGAAAAGGACCGTTACACTAACAGTACTGCAAGTATAACACCGGAAGCTGAACCTTCGGCTACAACCCAGCCTTCACCGCTTCCTACACCCACACCGACACCTGAGCCCACAGCAAGACCGACGATAGCACCTCAGCCTTCGTCCACTCCTACTCCTACGCTCGAACCTACACCTTCACCTGAACCTTCTGTTCTCTTTCCTTACTGCACGACAAAAACCGCCGATTCAGTAATCATTTATTCAGGAGCAAGCGAACAGTACAGTGAAGCAGGTGTACTTCCGGGATTTGAAGTTGCCAAAATCACCGAACGTCGCGACAACGGATGGGTTAAATTAACCTATCAGGATATCACCGGTTATTGCCCCGTTTCTTCACTGGATATGGACGATGATGCTCTTAAGGATTTCCGTGAATGGGGAGGACTTAAAATCAAGTCTGTAGGCAGCAACGTAAATATCAGAAGCGAAGCCAATACCAGCTGTGAAGTAGTCGGCAAATCTGTTTACAATAACCTTTATGACTATCTTCCCGAATTTGACGAAGATGGTTTCTACGCTATTTCCTTCGAGGGAAAAACCTGCTATATATCAAAAGATTTTGCAAGTCCCGTTATTAAGCAATAAAAACTCTGTATTTTTGGCTTTATGACGCAGTTCTTATAACGAAAAAATCAGTCGTATTAATAATACGACTGATTTTTTATGTCCATTAATTGATATGGTTCCTTAATATCTTTTACTGATCATCCGAATTTGCATAGAAAAAGCCATGAATCTTTATTTTCTCTATGTGTATATCGTACGCTTCACATTCTGCTTCTCATTATGCTTTACCTTATGCCTTACTTAAGACCGGTTGCTTTACTGCAGTTTATTCCGTTATCTCCTAACGGTATCTCATGATCTAGTCCGACAAACTTCCCGTTTTCCTGCCACAGAACTTCCTTTACAAAATTGTACTTTTCTGTGTCCCAGGTCGTAAAATCATCAAGAAGAAGTCCTCCTGTATCACCTGAATTGGCATTCAGGCACCAGAATGTATGATTCAGATGATTATCCTTAATCAGCTTACGCATGTAAGTCATCCATGTTATGTTGGGTTTTGTCATAAATCCGCCCCACTCACCGATAAGCAGCGGCGCAATATTGTCTTCATAAATATAAAACCAGTTATCACGCCAACAGTCCTTCATAAGGCTGTTAAAATCATAATCTTTTTCAAACCATGGCTGAGCAAATACCGTAGGACCGTAATCATGAGGAGAATAAACAAGCTTATCCCTGTATTTTCCCAAATCTACAGGATAGTCCTTTACGCCTCTCAGGTTTCCTCCCCACCAGTTAAAGTAATAGTCCTTATCATCAGTTGAATGATAATCTGAATTGTTTTTAAGATCCATAGGGTAAATCTCAATACCTTCAACCATAATCAGCACATTGGGATTCTTTGCCAAAATCTTGGCAGCAGCCGTTTCTGCCACATACTTCCAGTTATTTGCAGACTTCGAATCGTTCCATATGGCAGCATTGCTTCCCTCATAAGGCTTACCATGGGGCTCATTTTTAAGGTCATAAGCGATTATCGTGTCATTATTCTTATAACGTTCAGCCATCCATTCCAATGCATGATAGAAATCATTAACCTTAACCTTATCGGTACACCACAAATTAACATTATGTCCTGAAGCATTGGTTTCCGCAGAGTGAATATCAGGCATTACCTTTATGCCGTTTGCTTCAGCCAAAGAAAGAAAATACTCCCATATTTCAAGGCTGTTCATACTGTTAAGTTCGGTGTTGTAGGCATTATTGTAATTTGCTTTTGGATATTCTCCCTTTGACCACTGATTAATCAATTCAGCTGAAATAGGAACCCTTATTAAATTAAATCCATGATCTGCAATAGCCTTAACCGTGGGAACAAGCTTACTGTTCCACAAACCGTCAAAGGTATTCGTTCCTGTATTATAACCAAACCAGTTAACACCCGTAAGCCAGACCTTTTTCCCGTTTTTATCAAGAATGTTTCTGCCGTCTGTATGAAGCCAGTCGTCTCCCTGCTTAGCTTTATCATTTCTCTTTAAGAGCTCCGAAACATCCACAGAATCATTTATTTTATCATTTCCGCCTGTGCTTCCGCCATTATTACCGTTTCCCGAATTTCCACCGTTACCGGTATTGTTTCCCGGATTATTATTCTGCCGGTTCTGGTCTACCTTACCTCCCACAACTTTCATTGCTTTCCCGTTAAGCTTTGCGGATTTTATGTTCAGCTTACCTGCAGTGGTTCCCAGATTACAACCGATAACTATCTGACCATTGGAATAAATGTCAGCATTATAATTAGCATTTTTAACGCTGAGAATATTGCCCTTTACCGTATATGTACCGTTCCAGCCATCAATGTCACCGCTGAGTCCTTCTATTTCCATTTCCAGATTCCAACCGCTGACAGTAGATGAATTTCCGTTTGTAATGCCAAACTGAACTCCATACATAGTAACATTTCCGTTGTTCCAGGAATTATCTGTGCTGAAAGTCAGGGTATATCCATCCTGCGTAACAGACTCGTTGCCCTTAGAATCCTTATCACCGGAATCTTTATCCTCAGAATTTATATCAGCTGACTCCTTGTCCGCGTCAGAATCCTTGCCGCCGGAATCATTATCCTCAGAATTTATATCAGATGACTCCTTGTCCGCGTCAGAATTCTTTCCGCCGGAATCATTATCCTCGGAACCTCTGCCTTCTGATTTCTTGCCACCATCAGAATCCTTGATGCCGGAATCCTTATCCTCGGAACCTCTGCCTTCTGATTTCTTGTCCCCATCAGAATCCTTGATGCCGAAATTCTTATCCTCTGAATTTATATTCACCGGCTCCTTGTCTCCTGTGTCTTTATCCTCAGGATTTGCATCCACATTATCCTTTTCATCGGACTTCTCTGCGTTATCTTTTAATTTCGAATCACCACTTCCGTGACTTTGAGTTATATCTTCTTTTTCTGCATCAACGACGTTTTTCTCAGTGTCA
>JAZQNG010000068.1:0-6304 GCA_045627205.1 Lachnospiraceae bacterium | reverse complement strand
TCAGAATCCGGGTATTGGTTACCCGGATTTTTTCTTTGCCTTAAAGGAAAGTGGTTCATGAAGCCCCGTACCTGACAGCTGCGAAGCAGCCTGCTTTTAATGAGCAACAAGCGAAGCGGTTGCGAGTCTTGAAGAGCAGGTAGCGAAGCGATTGCGAATATCATTGAAAAATAAGGGGACCTTTGTTTCAGAGTTATTAATTATGCTCCGGAATAAGGGTCCCCTTTATTTTTACGCACCTGGCAGGATTTGAACCTGTGATCTCAGACTTCGGAAGACTGCGCGTTATCCACTTCGCTACAGGTGCCAACTCATATATTATACTTAATTGTTCACGGTTTGTAAACAATTATTATGATAACCTTGATAATAATAGATACTTATGCTAAAATTTTTTGAATGGATACTATTCTTGCAGATACGATAAATATTGTATTTTGACTTATTCAGAGGGAATTATGAAAAAGAAAATTAATTTCATGTCAGACAAGAGAATATCTTTTTGGATTCTTCTTGCAATAGCAGTTATTGCAGCAATATTTTATTTTCTATGTTCATATAGAAACAACTACATAAAGACCCTCAATGACAATCTTACCGACATGGTTTATCAGTCAAAGGGAGGGTTCCAGCTTCCGGTTATTATTATTGGTATTGATGACAAAACCCTTGATGAAATGGGACAGCCGTCAACCTGGAGCAGAAATACGTATGCAAAAGTAATTGAAAATATATGTGATGAAAATAATGAGCCTTATGTTGTAGGCTTTGATACCCTTTTTACAGGAGCAAAGAGAATGTATGAGGGTGATGATGGAGATAAAGTCTTTGCGGAGGTCGCAAAGGAAAAAGGGAATATCGTTACAGGCTTAAATTTAAGCTTCAGTCAGGACAATATATATCTTAACGAAAATGGTGACAGGGATATCAATTATTTGGCAGTTACAACTACTCATTACCCTTACGAGGAACTTAAGGAGGTAACTGTAGGAGGTGCTGTTAACTCATTGCCCTGCAGTGACGGTTATATAAGGCAGCTTTATACATATGTGGTAAACGAGGAAGGCAGACAGATTGATTCATTTGCTCTTGCTGTGTTGAAGGAATATTCAAAAGCTTCAGGTATTGAAATTCCGGATTATAATTCACGGGAAGATAATATCTATCGTTTCACTTTTTCTACCGATCCTCAGGACGGAATTACGGAGTTTTCTTTCTCGGATGTTTATAACGGGAAAATTGATACAGCGTACTTTGATAAGTCAATTGTGCTGGTGGGAGCCTACGCATCGGGTCTCACCGATGAGTTTAAAATTCCGGGGTCCATGTGGACGGGAAAAAATATGTATGGAGTGGAAATCCATGCCAACATGCTGATTGCCCTTCTGGAGGAAAATATCCAGACACGTCCCGGAAATATGCTTTTGTACTCACTTATAATGGCGGTTATTATGGGTGTTCTTGCATATTTTCTTATCAGGCTGGCCATGGGTTTTGAAGTAATTATTTCATTGGTTTTGAGCGTTGGTTATTTTGGTTTCTGTTATTTTATGTATAAGACATTTAACCGGAACCTGGACATTTTCTTTTTTATTTTCGAGCTGATTCTGATTGATATTGGATATATAATTTTCCATTACCTGAGTGAATATATTTCCAAAAACAAAATCAACAAGGCTTTCAGAATGTATGTGGCACCTGAAATAGTTGATGAAGTATCTAAGGACAGGAATTTTGAAATTCAGCTTGGAGGAAGAAACAAGGATATTGCGGTTCTCTTTGTTGATATAAGAGGATTTACGACTATGTCTGAGTCTCTGAAGCCTGATGAGGTAGTGGAAATACTTAATGAGTATTTTGATATTATTACGAAGGCTGTGTTCAACAACAGGGGAACTCTTGATAAGTTTATCGGTGATGCCGCCATGGCTGTATTTAATTCACCCTTTGATCAGGAGGATTATGTTTTTAAGTCCGTGAAAACCGCAAAGGAGATAGCAGAGGGCTCTGTAGCGCTTTCAAACAGACTTAAGGAAAGATTTGGCAGGACCGTAAGCTACGGCATAGGCGTAAACTGCGGAGAAGCTACCGTAGGAAACATCGGCAGCACATTCAGAATGGATTATACTGCCATCGGAGATACGGTAAATACCGCATCAAGATTGGAAAGCAATGCAAAAGCCGGTGAGATACTGATAAGCGATGAGGTTAGAAACAGACTTAAGGACAGAATAGTAACTGAACCTGTTGGTGAGATTCCGTTAAAGGGAAAACAAATCGGTGTTTTTGTACATAAGCTGGTAAGTATTAATGAAGAAAAGTGAGGTAGTTATGCAGGAACCTTTTAAAAATATTATCATTTCAGGAATTCCGGAAATAGAAAGACCGGATGAATGGAATGAGCTTTCGGAAAGACATGATTTGGCATTTGAATATAATGATTTTTTTTATGCCGGCATGCATTAATAATGATGATGAATATAACCGCAGACTTGAGATTTAAAAAAATCTCGGAAGAAGGCCGGGAAGGGATATTCTTCACGGAGTTTTTTTGGATATTGCCGTAAACAGTTCAGATGAACAAATACGAAAAATAAGCAGGGAACGCTGTGAAAAGTCGGTTATGACCGCGGAAGAATTGGGATGTCGCGGAGTAGTTTTTCATACCAATTGCATAGTGGGTTTTAATCTTGATTCATACAAAAATGAATGGGTAAAGCGGTGCGGAGAATATTACTGCAGTCTTGCGGAAAAATATCTGGGAACTTCATACAGCATTACTGAACTTATAAGTAAGGGAATAATAGCGGGCAGTGAATCGGAAGGATACACACTTAACGTTAGTCCTGCCGCATGACCAGCAGTTTCTATTCACAGTCAGGTGAAAGCGCAGCAGAGGGGGCTTATGAATGTGTTTTGACCGGACTGTGAATAAGGAACAATAGAAAAAATGAACTCAAGGAAAGATTAAGAAATTAATAGGAAGCTAAAGAATATTTTAAACTTGTTATCTTAAATTTTAAAATACTATATTGCAATATTGAATAGTATGTGATATTATGTAGTCATAAACATAAGATACATAATAATATGAAGTATATATGAAAAGGAGGTTGTTCATTTGAATACACAGTTTAAGAAAGGAGCACTGGAGCTTTGCGTTTTGGCGCAGCTTTCTCTTGGAGACCGATATGGTTATGAATTAACGGACCGTATATCCACGGAGATGGAAATTGCGGGAGGAACCCTGTATCCAATACTAAAGAAACTGAAGGAAGATGATTATGTGACCACATATCTTGTGGAGTCGGAAAACGGACCTGCAAGAAAGTATTACAAGCTTACGACTATGGGAAAATCGTATTATGAAATGCTGAAAAAGGAATGGGATACCTTTGTAAAGGCCGTAGAAAAGCTCATGAAGCCGGAGATTACATTACAAAAAAACGAATGAGAAGATAATTATTGTACAGGCATAGAGGATATAGCAGAAAAGGAGATAGAAATGAATAAAGCAGAATATATGAATGAACTGGCAAATGCTTTGGAAAGATTTGACGCCGAGACCAGAAATGAGATAATTGAGGATTATGAAGCACATTTTGCCGAAGCTGCGGCACAGGGAATTGATGAAGAGGCTGCAATACGTGAACTGGGAAGCATTGAGGAACTGATTGCAGGACTTAATGAATCGGTTAAGGAGAATACCGGAGTTACCATAGGCAGAGAAATAAACAATGACGCTCAGTGCTTTGGATTTGATGGTAATCACTACATTGACGGAGCTGTTATAGGAAGCAGGAATATTGAGATTGTTGCAGCAAAATCTAATGATGATATGTTCCATCTGTTTTACCAGGAACTTAACGAGGACGATGAGCTTTATCAGGAGGAAAGAGACGGCATTCTTTATGCAGGAATAAAGGAGCATAATACAAATTTCTTCAAAAACGGAATATTCGGTAAGCTTTTTAAGTCATTTTTCGGATATACGGGAAATGAGGGAGAGCATTCCGACACATCAAATGAAGATCCCAAGGGAGATTACATGAATGCTCTGGCACCCTATGAAGGAATGGATTTCGGACCCGGACGGAAAATCATTGTGCTGATTCCTGACGGAATGAAGAATGTCAACTTAAATTCTACAACCGGAAATATTAATGTAACAGGAATAAACTGTGAAGTATTTTCGGCAAATACAACCACATCCAATGTTAAAATAACTGAATTTGAGTGCCGTGATTTCAGTGTCAAGGATATTTCGGGTTATGTGGAGGTTATCTCGGGAAAGGCTGAAACCTTAAAAATTAAGAACGTTAGCGGAAGCATTAAGTCCGAGAAGATATCGGGACAAAGATGTGAACAGGAATCTGTAAGCGGTTCGGTAAATTCAGAATTGTGTTTCGATGATTTCTCGGTAAAGACAACCTCCGGCTCGGTATATGTCGGAGCCCACAATGAAATAAGGGAGTGCAGAATATCATCTGTAAGCGGTGCCTGCATGTTGAAGCTCTATGACGAGAAAAATCTGACAGCAAATGTATCGTCGGTAAGCGGAGGCGTTAATCTGACTGTGGGTGCAGCCAGCGTAAACGGTAAAGGAAATCATGTATTTGGAACAGGTAAGGCAAAGGTAAATATGAATACTGTAAGCGGATCGATAAAAATCTGTTAAGGCAGACTGTGTTGCTTTTGCCGCCTTACAGAAAAATTGCAACCATATGGTAAAAGAAGACCTCTGTATCTTTAGGAGTACAGAGGTCTTTGTGTTTTTATCAGTCTTTATGAATAATCTTTTTGCGGATGTTATCAGCCCTTATTCTGAGAATCTACCAGAGCTTCGCCGCCGTAAATCTTTCTGAGCTTGGGCTTTTCAATCTTGCCGGTAGGATTTCTGGGAATATCGGAAAATACGATGTGATGAGGTCTCTTGTAACGGGGCATCTTAAGACAGAACTCGTTGACTTCATCCTCTGTAAGCGTAAATCCTTCCTTTACCTCGATAACAGCAAGAGTTGTTTCACCGAGTCTCTTATCGGGAACACCGATAACCGCTACATCCTTAATTGCGTTGTGAGCGCGCATGAAGTTTTCGATTTCAACGGGGTAGATGTTTTCACCTCCGCTGATAACCACATCCTTCTTTCTGTCTACCAGGAAGATGAAGCCGTCTTCATCCTCACGGGCCATATCTCCGGTATAAAGCCAGCCTTCCTCGTCAAGAACCTCAGAAGTTGATTTGGGATCGTTGTAGTAGCAGTACATAACGCCGGGACCGAATACAGCAAGCTCGCCTACCTCGCCGGGCTTAATTTCCTGACGCTTCTCGTCAACAATCTTGGTTTTCCAGCCGTAACCGGCTTTACCGATGGCACCGACTTTATTAATATTTTCAACACCGAGATGTACGCAGCCGGGTCCGATGGATTCTGAAAGACCGTAGTTGGTATCATACTGATGATGAGGGAATACTGTTTTCCAGCGTGTAATAAGGCTCTGAGGAACGGGCTGTGCACCGATATGCATCAGTCTCCACTGGTCAAGCTTGTAATCTTCAAGCTTAATGTCGCCTCTTTCAATGGCATCAAGAATATCCTGAGCCCAGGGAACAAGAAGCCAAACGATTGAGCAGTGCTCATCTGACGCAGCCTTTATGATGGTCTGAGGCTTGGTGCCCTTTAAGAGAACGGACTTGGCACCTACAAGGAAGCTTCCGAACCAGTGCATCTTAGCTCCTGTATGATACAGAGGAGGAATGCAGAGGAATACGTCGTCATGGGTCTGGCCGTGATGATTCTGCTCTGTTTTGCAGCTGTGAACGAGAGCCTTATGTTTATGAAGAATAGCCTTGGGGAAACCTGTAGTTCCCGATGAAAAGTAGATTGCGGCAAAATCTTCATCTGTAAGTCCGATTTTTTCAAATGAACTTGAGCAGTTAGCGGTAAGTGTGATATAATCCTCAGCGAAGGTAGGACAGTTATTGCCTACGAAGAAGAGAAGTCTGTTCTTGCTGATATCGTCGGCGATTTCCTCTACACGACCTATGAATTCAGGACCGAAAACAAGAATATCGACCTCAGCCAAATCGAGACAGTACTTAATCTCATTGGGAGCATATCTGAAATTAAGGGGAACTGCGAGCGCACCTGTTTTAAGAATTCCAAAATAAATAGGGAGCCATTCAAGGCAGTTCATAAGAAGTATGGCAACCTTGTCACCCTTCTTAACTCCGCGGGAAACAAGAAGATTGGCAAAGCGGTTTGCTTTTTCGTTGAATACATTCCAGGTAATCTCACGACGG
>JAZQNG010000067.1:0-6259 GCA_045627205.1 Lachnospiraceae bacterium | reverse complement strand
GGTGCAGCCCCACAGATTAAAAAAGGAACTGTACGAAATGAACGATATTCTTGAAGGATTAAATGATATGCAGAGGCAGGCCGTCACAACTACGGACGGCCCGCTTTTAATTCTCGCCGGAGCAGGGTCCGGCAAAACCAGGGTGCTTACCCACCGCGTCGCCTACCTTATCGACGAGCTCGGAGTCAGTCCCTACAGCATCCTTGCCGTGACGTTTACGAACAAGGCTGCCGGAGAAATGAAGGAACGCATCCAGAATATAGTAGGTCCCGGCGCAGAAAACATCTGGGTCAGTACCTTTCATTCATCATGCGTTAAAATACTGAGACGTTTTATTGACCGAATCGGATTTGAACGGAATTTTGTCATATATGATTCAGACGATCAGAAGACGCTTATGAAGGATATTATCAAGGGAATGAACCTCGATCCCAAGCGCTATAAGGAAAAGTCCTTTTTAGCCGCAATATCCTCTGCCAAGGACGAGCTTATAGATACAGACCGTTTTGAAGAAAAGGCCCTTGGAGACAACGAGCAGAAGCTCTATGCAAGGGTTTACAGGGAATATCAGAAGCGTCTTCACGACTGCAATGCACTGGATTTCGACGATCTTCTTGTAAAAACGGTCCGGCTTTTCAGGGAAAGTCCCGAAACACTCGAATATTACCGGCGTCGCTTCAGGTATATCATGGTGGATGAATATCAGGACACCAATACTGCCCAGTTCGAGTTCATCCGTCTGCTTGCCGAATATACGAATGAATTCGGTGAAACCGAGCACAACCTGTGTGTCGTAGGTGATGACGACCAGTCAATTTATAAATTCCGTGGTGCAAATATCCGCAATATACTTGATTTTGAGCAGAATTATCCCGATGCAACCGTCATTCGGCTTGAGCAGAATTACCGTTCTACGAAGAGTATTCTTGAGGTTGCCAACAACGTCATCCGCAACAATTCCGCCCGCAAGACCAAAACCCTGTGGACGGCCAATGAAGCGGGTAAGCCTGTACAATACACGCTTTATCCCGATGACAGGGAGGAGGCTACCGACATAGTACGCAGGATTGCCGACGAGGTCCGTGAGGGCGCCGATTATAGGGACTATGCCATTCTTTACAGGACAAATGCACAGTCCCGTGCCTTCGAGGAGCGCCTCGTCAGCCGCAATATCCCCTATCGGATCATCGGAAGTGTTAATTTCTATCAGCGTAAGGAAATCAAGGATATCCTGGCCTATCTGAGGACAATCGACAGCGGACGCGATGATATTTCCGTCAAACGAATCCTCAATGTCCCCAAGCGCGGTATCGGAGCCTCCTCGATAGAGAAAATACAGCTTTACGCCGAGGAACATTCAATAAGCTTTTATGAGGCTCTTACACGTTCTCCCATGATACAGGGACTTTCACGCGCGCAGGGCGGAATAGAGCGTTTTGTAAGCTTTATTGAGTCCATGAAGCATCGCGTAAGCGAGGGTGCCTGTCTTTCCGGCCTGATTGATGAAATCATCGAGGGAATCGACTATGTCGGTTACCTTCAGGAGGATGACGAGGATTCAAAGGTTGAGGAACGAACAGAGAACATCGGTGAGCTCGTGAACAAAATAACCGAATACGAAGATAATGCCGAGGAAAATGGTGAACCTGCGAGTCTTTCAGGCTTTTTGGAAGAGGTTGCCCTGGTAGGCGATATCGACAGCTATTCCGAGGATAATGATATCGTGGTCCTGATGACCATCCACAGTGCAAAGGGACTGGAATTCCCCAATGTTTTCATGGTGGGAATGGAGGAAGGAATATTCCCCGGATATATGGCTATAAATGCAGACTATCCCGACGAGGAAATCCAGGAGGAACGTCGTCTGTGCTATGTCGGAATCACAAGGGCCGAAAAAAAACTGTATCTTTCCGCCGCACATCAGCGCATGATACACGGAGATATACAGTTCAACAAACCATCACGCTTTATCGGTGAAATTCCCCGTGAGCTTATATCGAAATCCGATACGCTCGGAAGAAGCAAGACCATCGGCGGTAATATTAATTTCAAAGGAGAGAGGGCTTTTGGTAAGGCTTCATCCTTCAATACAGTAAACAAAGGTCCGGGCTTTGGCAAGTCCCCGGAGGAGCTTCCGGGCTTTGCTAAAAAGAGCTTCGGTTTCAAAAATATTGAAACAGAAACAAACAGTCACAGCCGCGCATACCGTGAGCAGGATGCCGGACGATATACCGGCACCGTCACCCTGAACAGCAATCCCTACGCAAGGGAAGCATCCGGCAGTTCCCCGGCTGCTTCAGGCGACCTTGGATACACCGTCGGCGACAGTGTCCGCCATACCAAATTCGGCATCGGTACCGTCACCAACATTGTAAAGGGTGGAAAGGACTACGAGGTAACCGTAGATTTTCCTGCCGGCACTAAAAAAATGCTGGCATCCTTTGCAAAGCTCATTAAAGCATAACCGTGGATGTCTCAGGACATCTATTTTTCCACTATTGCGCCGCTTCATTCGACGCTGCTTCTTCCTGCCCTATGGCCCCGGCAGCCTCATTCGGTACTGCTCCCTGCTGCCCTATGGTCCCGGCAGCCTCCTTAGGCTTCTTCAAGACAAAGATATGACCTATCAGCGTAAGGATACCTGATGTTATGGCTAAAAGGTAGTAGGTAAAGCAACGGTTCAAAAGCAGTCCTGAAGCCACCTTGTCAGCTCCGAACAGCATCTTCTGAAGTCTTTCAAATACAAGCTCGTTTGCACCTGTCGCACCCGGAAGCGGAAGTGCATCCACTGCCATGGATATCATCAGCTGGATAGCTACAACATCTGCCCATCCGCAGTCAATGCTGAGTGCACGTGCCACACAATAGGTGATTGTGTAATACATCAGACGCTGCACTGCCGTTATCAGAAATACAACAAGAAGGACCTTCTTATTCTCACGGATAAATACAGAGGCCTGCTCATACTGCTCCATGGATTCCTTCGCCTTGCGCAGGATTTTATCGGGATGACGGATTATACGAATCTTTATACCGATTTTTATGACAAGGTTGATTATCCAGGATGCGATTCCCGGACGTACAACTGCAAGAAGCAGAAATGCCGCAAAGCCTGCCTGCATGATAACGCCGATGATAAAAAGTACGATAACGTCGTTTATGGCACCTATTGTCAGCTCCGGCCTTAAAATGATAAATACAACGCTTAATATAACCAGCATGAATTTATAGGTCAGGGTGACAAGCATTACGACCATTGTGGATACAAATGTGTTGACACCGCATTTGCCCATATAGTAAATCTGTACCGGCTGACCTCCGGAGGCTCCGGGAGTTATCTGACTGTAAAAAAACTCAACCCAGGTCAGGAAAAAGCATTTTACATATGATATTTTCTGCTTGAGCCCGTTAAAAAGATATTTCAATATAAATGACTCGCAAGTTACAAACATGAACAGCAGTCCGCCGGCAAGCAGAAGCCATTCAAGCTTTGCATTTTTTATCTGTTCTAATATTTTTTCCGGTTCATTGTTTTTGAAAATCATCTTAAGTGCAAAAATGGTGATTACAAGAACCAATAAAACATTTAACCCGTATTTTAATATTTTTTTCGTCGTCTTACCCACTGATTATTCTCCACACAATTTCAAAAATCCCCATACTGCACACACCCGGGAATTAATTTCACATAAAGCACTGCTTCCACAAGCAGGTGATTTACTCTCACATAAAGTCCTGTTCCCCAAAGCGGGGATTTACTCTCACATAAAGTCCTGTTCCCCAAAAGCGGGGATTTACTCTCACATAAAGTCCTGTTCCCCAAGCCGGGGATTTACTCTCACATAAGGTTCTGACCCCCTAAATGGGGATACAAATAAAAAACACCCTCTCACGCATACCCAAATAGTATATCGTTTAAGGGTGTTCTTGTCAAATTAAATTAAATTTATATCTTGAAAACTGAAACCTCGCTCTTCATTTCATCCATACTTTCACCGAGCTTCTTTGCGGTTCTGTTGAGGTTGTCGATATTCAGCTTCAGCTGTGTGGCAACATCCATAACCGTCTGTGAATTGGTTGCATTCTCACTGATGATTCCTGCGATGTTCCTTACTGCAGCAACAGCCTCTGCCCTTCTCGTATCGGCTGCCAGGGTGGCCACATCAATATTTCCCATTCCTGTAATGAGCGTCTCAATCGAGGTCTGCATTGATTTGAAGATATCGATTGCCTCATTTACAAGAACTGACTGCTCATCTACTATCTCATGTGCCTGAACCGTAGATGAAGCACTTGATTCAGCCTGGATGTTTATACCATCAACCAGCTTATTTATCTCGCCCGCAGCATTCGAGGAATCGTTTGCGAGATTTCGAATCTGGTCCGCTACCACTACAAAGCCCCGTCCGGATTCGCCCGCACGTGCCGCCTCAATCGAAGCATTCAGTGAAAGCAGACGAGTCTGTGAAGAAATCTTCTTGATAACGCCAACGAAAGCATTAATCTTCTTTGTCTCATCCGTGAGTGCCTTAACCGCCTGTCCTACATTGTCGGTAGCCTTTGTGGTCTCAAATGCCTTGTCGCCAAGGGTTTTGATAATCTTCACGCTCTCATTTATCATCTCTTTTGTTTCATTCAGGATGATTTTAACCTTTTCAACCTGTTCCGAAACATTCTTGATTTCATCTGAAAGATGGTCGGTTGTGGCTACACATTCATCGGCATGGCGCGACTGACGGGCCATACCTTTGTTGATATCCGAAATAGCCTCCGTGATATCCTCCGAACAGGAATCGAGTATATCCGAAGCCCTCTTTACCTCGTTTGCCGATTCCTGAAGCCCGCCGGCAGCCGCATCCACCTTCGAAACAAGCTTCTTTGTATTTGAAACCATGTCGTTTGCGGCACCTGCCAGACCTTGGAACTCGTCCTTTCCGTTTACATTAACATCTACAGTCAGATCTCCCTTTGCAACCTCGTCAAGGCTTAAGGATACCCTGCGCACATTGTTCTGGATTGCGGCGGTAATGATAAGGCCGATTGCAAGAACTACAATAAGTGCAATGGCTACCAGTGCTACCGTAAGAGTACTGATTGATTTAGCCTGTGCTACAACTGTAGAAACAGGGATTAATGCGCAAATCATACAACCTGATACAGAACAGGGCGCATAGAAAAACAGACACTCTTCATCGTTGAATTCAACCTCCATGATACCCGCCGGAGACTCCTCGGTATCCCTTGAAAGGATATCGTTTGCCTTTGCCTGTGCCTCCTTGAAGAAGGGGCGTCCGTAGAAGTTGATTGTGCCGGGCTGATATTTTGTCTCCTGTCCTTCAACCGGTGTCTCATGTATCAGCTCACGCCCGCTCATGGACACTATCGAAAGCACACTTCCCTCACCAAGCTCTATTCCGTCAATAAAGTTCTGAATGGCAGCCGTTGAAACGTCGATTACTGCAATAAAGGACTTTGTATCCGCAAGCACCTGATAGCTGAAAAAATAATCGTCTACATCCGTATAGTTCAGATGCTTATCCAGAGATTCATGGCGTCCGATCCAGTTTATGATAGCATTCTCATTTTCAGGATCCTTCATCTCGGGCCAATAGGTCTCCAGAATACCGGGAACCTGATTTGATTTGGTTGAATACATCTTTACCCTTGCCGTAGAATTCGTAACAAGATGAAGATGCTTCAAAAAGTCGTTAGCCCCGAGATTTGACTGCAGACTGTTTACAGCCAGGTCGTTCGTCTTTTTCCATGAATAATAATCGTCGTCGTAGGAACCGCGGCAGAGCTTGTTGAACTCATTGTCGCGGGCAAGGTTAATTGCCGCGGAACGAACATACTTCGAAGCAAGGTCGATATGCTCCGCAGCCATCTTTACCGTTTCAAGAGTTGATTCCTCATACTTTTCCGTCATACCGCTTTCAGCTTTTCTGTAGGAAGCAACACCCACCACGATAATAAAGAAAATAGGTACAACAAAGCTTAAAAGAATCTTGTATCTGATACTGAATTTTACATTTGCGTTTTTCTTATCGTTCTTTGCAAAAAGAAGCCTGAGCTGGTTCAGAAGCTTATTTGAATTTTTCTTCTGTTTAGCCTTCTTTCCGGAGGCTGCATTTTTTGTACGTTTTGCAGGAGCCGTTCCGGAGCCTTTTGTGCTTTTCTTTTTTACGGCAGCTTTAGGCTGCTCTGTGTTTTCCACTGTCCCGACAGCTTCGGGCTGCTCTGTGTTTTCCACCATCCCGAT
>JAZQNG010000066.1:0-12256 GCA_045627205.1 Lachnospiraceae bacterium | reverse complement strand
CCTTTGAAAAAAGCAAACTTATGAGGCGTCTGAAGAACCACTACCTCACTTATAGTCTTTCCTGCAAGCTCCATTGAAATCTGTTTAGAGAGCATATAGCTCTCCGGTAATTCCATCATAGCTGTTGCCTCACTTTCCACTTTTGACCCTAGGGGGACGGGGTTCTTGGTTCACTTTTCAAGCTCCGTCCCCCCAGGGTCATTATTTTTCAAAATGCTTCAGTATGAACATCTTTATTTTCCCTGCAAGACCGGTGTAGGGGTGGTTTCGTAAGGGCAGGTTGAAGTGCCTGCTACCTTCAAGTACCGTGGTAGGGTGTGGAAATTCCCTAAAGCCCCATTCTCCGTGGTAGGCTCCCATACCGGAATGGCCTGTCCCGTTGAAGGGAACCCCCTTTACCATCATATGGATGCATACCTCATTTATGCAGCCGCCACCATACTGCTGGGTTGACATGACACGTCTGGCCCATTTTTTGTCCGCGGTAAATATATACATTGCAAGGGGATGCTCGCGGTCCGCAATGATATCAAGCAGTTTATCTGCCTTCCTGTCCTTAAAGGGCACTATTGGCAGGATCGGACAGAAAAGCTCATGCTGAACCAGGTCGTCATCTGCCGAAACGGGATAAATCATCGTAGGCGCGAACTTCAGTGTCTCCCTGTTGCCCCTTCCCCCAAACAGAATTTTATCACGGTATTCCTCTGAGATTCTCTCGCATTTGTCAAATACGGCTGAGGTTATCAGCTTCGGGTATTCCTCATTCTCCTCAGGTTTCTTCCCTATCTGACGGATGAAAGCCTTCCTAAGCTCTCTGTTGAACTCCTCCGCAATCTCCTCCGCTACCGCTATCTGGTTTATGTTGATGCATATCTGTCCGGCATTGCAGAGCTTGAAAAAGGCTATCTTCTTCGCCGCATCCTTAATATCGGCGTCCCTTCGCACAATACACCAGTTTCCGGTCTCTCCGCCCAGCTCCAGGGCTACCGGAGTAAGATTCCTGGCAGCCTCACCCAGGACATGCTTTGCAACCTTTGGCGAGCCGGTATAGAAAATCTTGTCGAAGCGCTGTGCAAGGCAGATATCAGCCACATCATGGCCGCCGTCAATCACAGTCACATACTTTTCAGGAAATGTCTTTGAAAGCAGTGTCTGCAGTACCTTCGTACAGGCAGGAGATTTTGAGCTGGCCTTAATTACGGCAGTGTTGCCACCTGAAAGGCTTGCCGCAAGTACTCCGATGGTCAGCAGTAAAGGAAAATTAAACGGGCTGATTATCAGTGTAACACCGTAGGGCATCTTGTAAACTGTAGTAAGCACGCTTGGAAAACACATCAGACCGCTGAAATGCACCTCCGGCCTTGACCATTTCTTAAGCCCCTTAATAATCTCATTTATCTCAACAATAATAGGCCCGACATCGCACAGATAAGCCTCCGTATTACTTCTGCCAAGGTCCTCCTTCAGCGCTTCCAGGAGCATATCCTCATTATCTATGACCGCCTGCTTCAAGGCGCGAAGCTGCCTGAGCCTGAATTCCACGCTTAAGGTCCTATTGGTTCTGAAAAACTTACGCTGTTTAGCAACTATTTCCGTAATTCTCTCTTCTGTATATGCACTATTCACAATATACCCCTCCATTCTATGTTTATCCGTGAATTCCCAATTGTCTGCCGCGATGACCGTGGCTCAGCTTCACTCATCAGCCCGTTTCTTCAGCGGCCTTCTTATCTGATTCAGCAGAATGACAATCTCCTTGTCCGTAAACGTTCCGGACGGTGAATAATTAATGGAATCCGAATCAATATCCCTTATCAGTTCCGGGTAATCCTTCCTCTCAAGACACCCAAGACCATCTCCAAACCCGCAGTTTACCAATAATTCGCGTAATTCATGCAAAAATCTGCTGATGGCCTTACCCATATCATCGCCCTTTTTGGCATATCCGCAGTAGCAGCTGAGCTCATACATTTTTTCAGCGCAGATATTCCTCTGGCAGTTGATGATAGGAAACAGGCAGTAAGCAATAGCCTCACCGTGCGAAATATGATAAAAGCCTCCGATAGTGTGTGCAAAGGCATGTACATAGCCTGCCAGCTGCTTGTTTATGGCATTTCCGCCATAATTAGCCGCCAGGGCCATTTTTTGCCTTCTGTCTATATCCTTGGGATTCTTAATAAGCTCAGGGAGATTTTCCATTACCAGCTTTACGCACTGAAGGCTCTTCTCCATATCGGCACGGCTGACCCTGACATCCGCAAGACAGCCCTCCAGACCATGTGAAAGAGCATCAATTGCACATCCGACCGTTACACTCTCCGGTGCATTTACAGTCAGCTCGCTGTCCAGAATAACATCCGTAATCTGCAGTCCGACGATAACCGAACTCTTCTTTACCCCGCTATTATTCTTGATGATAGCGCCAACTGTGATTTCTGCGCCGGTTCCTGCCGTACTGGGTATGGTAATCATAGGCAGTGTCTTTGCAAAAACAAACTTCTGAAGATAATAAACAAGCGGCTGCTTGTAATATGTAGAGCTGGCTGCAATAACCTTGCTGCTGTCCATGACGGAACCGCCGCCCAGGGCCACGATGCAGTCTGCATCACACTCCTTGGCAGCCTCCCTGCCCTTTCTTACAATGCTCTCATCGGGCTCTGAGGCTATATCTGCGAACACCCTGCACGAAATACCCTCTGCCTCCAGGGACCGGACAACACACTCATGAAATTGTAATCCAAAAAGCGTCCTGTCCGTAACAAGCAGCACGGAGCGAAAGCCTCTCCTCCTGCAGATAGCTCCCACACTGCTCCGTTTCCCGAACCCCTGAATAATCTCCGGCTCCGGCAGCGGCACATCCTTTATCACCATTCCAGGTAAACGTCGAATCATTTTTCTCGGATAATAAAAACTCATACAGCTCCCAACTCCTAATATCAAAAAATCCTCAAAATATAACACATATCAAAATCACTATTTTACTCATTTTTCCTCCTAATGCAACGAATGCAATGAGTTGCTCATGGAGTAGATTGGTGCGTTTTTAGCACCAATCTCTTAGTTTGAAAATTTATTTTCAAACTTCCTCCTAATGCAACGAATGTAATGAGTTGCTCATGGAGCAGTTAATTAATGTTTCAAATTTAAAGTAAATTTGGAACATTAATTGGTGCGTTTTTAGCACCAATCTCTTAGTTTGAAAATTTATTTTCAAACTTATCCCCGGTTCCTTCCGGAAGATTTAAAATCACTATGGCCGCCAGTATCAGCACAATCCCCAGTATTTTCATGAAATTGTGGTCCTCATGATACAGCGTCATTCCTATTACCGCACCAACCAGCGGCTCAACGGCAACAAGTATCGATGCCCTCCCCGAATCAAGGTATTTAAGTCCCATCGTATAAAAAACATATGGAAGAATCGTGCTGACAATTCCGATTCCAACCACAAAAATCAGTACCTTTGGCTCATTTATCAGAAGCTTAATGGTCTGAACCGGTTTTCCGAGCGGAATCGAGCCGATAAAACCGAATAGAAACGTATATGCTGTTACCGTCAGGGAATCATATTTCTTCAGGGCAAATTTCCCGAAAATCGTATAAAGACCGTAAAAAACACCGGAAGCAATTCCCGTCAGCAGTGAAAATGCCGTAATGGAAACATTTCCCGTCAAAAGTCCCGTAACGAGCATACAGCCAAGCAGTGTAATCAGGACAACTGCGCACTTGCGAATGGTAATCCTCTCCTTAAAAAGCACTGCCGACATAAGCATTATCCACACCGGCGAGGTATACAGGAGAACCACTGCCACAGAAGCCCCGGAGGATATCATCGTATAAAAATAGCAGGTATTAAACAGAGCCACACTGATTATTCCCGTTCCGATGAACATCCAGACATCCTTCAGCCGGATTCGAAGCCTTGAAGGGTCCTTTATTGCCAGAAAGCCTGTAAATCCAACCGCCGCCACAAAAAGCCTTGCTAATGAAATCTGCAGCGAGTCCAACCCCGCCGCAGAAAGATTGTTGATAAAAATACTTATTACTCCCCACAGTACCCCTGCAAGGATAACATAAAAAACAGCCCTTGTTTTCACACTAATCCTCATGCCGCGAGTTATACGAGTGGCTAATGGATACAATTTGAGGAGCTCGCGACTCAAATTGCCGTGTGAAAAATTAGCGCATATGATTTTTCACACTAATCCTCATGCCGCGAGTTATACGAGTGGCTAATGGATACAATTTGAGGAGCTCGCGACTCAAATTGCCGTGTGAAAAATTTGCGTATATGATTTTTCACACTATGCTCCCGTTATTATCTGAACACCCTGTGAAGGAAATTATAAATTCCGCTTTTTATTGTCCTATTGTCATGGTCTGCACCGGGAACCTCATACCAGATATGCTCTACACCGTTTTTCTCCATCAGCTCATGATAGCTCTTGGGGAAGGTTCCGACAACCGAATCCTTCGTTCCGCACAAAATCATTATCTGAGGCTGCGTAACACCATCTGCAAAGCAGACCTCTTCCTCCTTAAGTGAACCCGGATGCTTCATAAAGTGGTCCTCTCCGGGAACAAGACCGGGAGCAGGCGATATCGCACAGGCATACCCAAACAGCTCCGGCTTTAAAAGCGAAATGTACAGCGTCTCACGGCCGCCCATGGAAAAACCTGCTACTGCAGTGTTTTCACGTCCGCACAGAACGGAATAGTTTGCCTCGATATATGGCATCAGGTCTGCCGCAAGGTCATTCACAAAATTGTCATAGGGAAGGCAGGCCTCCGCACTGAAGCCCGGCGCCTGGCTTTCCTCTGTCTTTGCATACATATTGGGGAATACCACTATCATCTCCTCCGCTACACCATCTAAAGCCATATTGGTCCAGATAGTCTGCATTCCGTTGGAGCTGTCCCCAACAAAGGAATTCTCGTCACCGAAAATCCCGTGAAGCATGTACAGGACGGGATATTTCTTACTCTCCGAATAGCCGGCAGGAAGCAGGATATTTGCCCCACGCTCCATACCGCAGGTCTCCGAATAGTATGTAAAATGAGTGAACCTCGGGTATTCAACACCCTCACGTTTTGCTACTGCCTCATTCGGACATTCCGTTACAATTTCAACCTCCCCGCTCTTTTCCACATCCGTTACCGCTGTCGGGTTGTCATTCTGTAAAGCCTCTGATGCATCTGCTTGAATTTCATCCTCAGCCCTGTCCGAAATTCCCGCAGCAAACTCTTTTAAATCTGTCATTTCTCCGTTTTCTCCTTCTGTTTCCTCTTTAATTTCTTTTACTTCAATATTTTCCTTCGTATCGACCTCTGCATCTGCTTCTGTCTGCTTCCCTGTCTCATCCGTAATATTCTGTCCTGCTCCCGTATCGCTGCTGTCAGCTGCACTGCAGCCTGTAATACAGGTCAGAAGCAGCATAAGAAGACAAATCACTATATTTTTTCTCATATATGTCCTTTTATATGTTTTTAATCCCAAACTGCAACAGCCCATGTATTTCATCCCTTCCGGCATACCGCCCTGACAACTGTCATGGCTTTGTCCCGAATATTACCTTAGAACCGCTGCTGATAACGATATTACCCGCATCCTTAATAGAATAGTCGTTTGTCAGATCCATATTTGACCAGTCCTGATGATGGATTGCGAAGGCACATACCATCGTATCTCCCACGCCCAGTGTCTGGCTGCTGTCATATGAAATTGTACAAACAGTATCTGTATTTGTCCCTGAAGCCTTTGCAAAGCTGCCCGAGCAGCCCGAAAGCTCCGTATATGCACCTGTTTTACCGTTGATTGCAGTATGGTAGCAGTCAAAGGTCAGGTCCTTGCCACCTTCATTTGTAAAGTAGATATTAAACTTCAGATCCTTTAATGCCAATGTACCGTCGCTGTTGTTTGTGATGTTCATACGTCCGGAAATACTTCCCGAGGATGAGGATACATTGTCATAATCAATTGAAACCGAGAGCTTGGCATTCTTTGCTGTTCCGACCACAGGTCCTGTACTTCCGCCATTGCCGCCTGTACTTCCGCCATTGTCGCCGGAGCCTCCGCCGTTTCCTCCTGTGCTTCCGCCATTGCCGCCTGTGCTTCCGCCGTTTCCTGCACTTCCGTCAAATACAATGGATGTCCCGGCATTCTTTCCCTTTGCCGGTTCAGTTCCGAAAACAAGCTTCCCGTTCTCGTAAAGCGCCGTTTTCGAAAGCAGCTGAGTTCCACCCTTCTGCATATTGTAGAAGGAGGGATCGTTGGAATTATCCCATGCCCCGTTTTCATTACGGAGACGTACCTGGATTTCCTTCTTATACTTGTCCTGTCCGCCCGGATAAATCAGCGCATCTGAAAAATCTACGGACAGATAATAAATGTGCTTATCCTCATCCCAGCACTTCAGACCGGCCGATTTACCGGCTGCCATATAGTTGGTGGTAACCTTAACATTTGCCGCAGTTCCTCCGGCCTTGTATATCTCGCTTAAATCAACATAATACCTGAATTCAAGATTTTTAGGCACTCTTGCAGGCCATGCGGAGGTATTGCAGATATATGCACGAAGCTCCATAAAGTCGCTTCCGTCCACGTTTATTCCGCCCTCAACATAAAGCTCATTTACCGTAATTTCCTCAACCGCACCAAAATCCTTTAAGGTCTGTCCCTTGTATTTGCCGTACATTTTAGCAAGAATTCCCGTAAAACCGGCATTATAATCACAGGCTACCTCATTTTTATTATAATCCGTTACCGTATCGGTATAGTCGTCATTTGAACCGGGACCTCCGACCAGCGCACCGTACAGTGTATGTCTGAAGGTTGAGGGCTCGTTCATATTATCACAATAGGAGCCCTGTGCCGTACGATGATGAGGACTCTTCGGCGGATTTGTTCCAAAGCCGACCACATATGAACGTCCACCGTCACCAAGTGCATAGTTTATCTGGCTCTCGGCAAAATCCCAATAGATTTTTGCCTTTGAAGAGCTGCAGACCTTTGAATCCGCATAAACAGCTGCTATATAGGCAGTGGTTGTTGCATAACGCAGGGATCCCCAGGTATCAAGCCATGCCAGACCCTTTGGCGAATATGTAATATGGCTTGAGGAGGCCTTGCTCCACCAGTCAAGATGTTTTTCCACATCACCGGTATAGGTTGCCTCACCGGTAATCCTTGCCAGCATGACAGCTGCACCGATATGAACATCATCCCAGCACATTGCCCAGTCATAATCATGTCCGGCCTTGGCATAGTCTGCCTTCGCATTGTTAAGGTAGGTCTTGTCATCGGTTGCAAGATAAAGCCAGGCGCCTGACCATGCAAGCTCATCATAAAAGCCGCTCCACGAATCATAAAATCCGTTTGCTGCAGTATAGCCCGCATCAGATTTTGTATCAGCCGCAAATTTATAAAGTGACTTTGCGTGCTTCAGGCATTTTTCACTGTAGGCCTTGTCTATATTTTTGTACACAATACTGCAAATCGCCAATGACGCTGCCGTTTCTCCGCAGACTGCCGAGCCGGGACTGTTTTTCGTCACCTTGTAGCAGGGCCTGTCCATCCTGTATTCAACAGTTTCCGCAGCACCCCAGTAGGAATGGTCCGCACTTCCGTTTCCAACCTGATAGTAGTAAACCTCATCCTCCGGATGGCATTTAATAAAATAATCATTTGCCCATTTGATGTTTGCAAGTGCATATTCCAGCTGTCCGCTCTCCTTGTAGGCATCATATGACTCATAAATCGACCAGCCGAGCATAGCGGCAGAGTAGGACATCGGAAGATTGAATTTTACATTGTCACCCGCATCATACCAGCCTCCGGTAAGGTCAAGTCCCGCTTCCTTTCCGTCGTTCAAGCAGGAATCTCCACGCCAGTTGCATCTTACCTGCTCCGGAAGGTCTCCCGATCTTTGAAGCTCATAGAACAGAAGTGACTTCTGAAGTGCCTCACCATAATTGTACTTGCCGGTACCCTTTGTTCCTTCATATCCGCTTCCCTTTTCGGTAAGCTTGCCTGTGTTTAATGCGGAAGTAGCCTTCCCGGCCGTAGTTCCCGTGCTCCCCTTATCAGAGGGTGAGCCCTTGTCAAAGCCCGGATTTTCAGCATTTCCTGTTTCCGTTGATTTATCTGTTGTTCCTGTCTTGTCCGTTGTTCCGCTCTTGTCTGTCGTTCCGCTCTTGTCCGTTGTTCCGGTCTTGTCTGTTGTTCCTGTCCCGTCTGTTGTTCCTGTCCCGTCTGTTGCTTCGGTCTCGTCTGTCGTTCCGGTCCCGTCTGTCGTTCCGGTCCCGTCTGTTGCTCCGGTCCCGTCTTCGCTCTCTGCTCCCGTATCACTGTTTAATACAGGCTCATCCCCATTATCCGAAGCAGCCTCCGGTCCCTGTTCGCCGGTATTCCCGGCTTCAGCGGTTCCTTCATCTTCACGATTAACCTTTCCTGTGGTTCCTTCTTCATCACCTGACTGTATACCGCTGCTTTCTGATTTACTGTTTTCTGCTGTTTTAACTGCATTATCCGATGATAAAGCCTCTCCGTCCTGTCCGTCATCCGCCTTATCATCTACAGTCCCGGCTGTCCTGGGACCATTTCCGGATTTCCCGGATTTCCCGCCGGAAATCAGAACGCCTGCTACAATTCCTATGCACAGAACTCCAACCACAACAGCAATATAGAGCGCAATCTTTTTCTTATCCATACGACACCTCACAGCTTAAATCATATTTGTCCCTGACTGTTTTTACATCCACATCAAAACAATCCTTAATTCTCATGCGTAAAAACCCACAAGACATTCCTTAATTCGTATTTCACAAACTCATAAGGCATTCCTTATTACAGCTTCACAAGTCTCGCAATGGCTGAAAAATCCTCAACTGCACTGCCATATTCCTTCAAGACATCGCTGAAATGCAGCTCTACACCCTGCTGCCTTATAAATTCCTCAAAATCCACCGAATCCTCAAACCTATGGTAAACCACAAGTGCAATTCCGTCATACTCACGTACAACAAGCTGCCCGCCGCAGGGAGCATTGTAGCTGTCCGGTGTTGCACATATCACCGTTGTTTTTCCATGCCGGATAATGTCCGCAGCCCTGCGGTAAAAATCCATACCCTCATCAATCAGCTGCCACTGATGCTCCGAAAGGTCATATATATCACCGCTCAGTCCCATTCTGCCAAGAAGCGTTGCACACATAGAATAGAAAATCCTTGCGTCACTGTCATCCTTTCTCATAACTGCCCAGATCTGGCTCTGTTCAGGTCTGATGACCCTGTGCAGATTTGCCGCAATCAGAGGAATGGCCGTTGTTTCATGTGCATCTGAAAAGCTTGCCTGAGAGGAAAGCTCCATCATGGACGGTTCGAGTCTGTGCCCACCTGCAGAACAGTTCTCTATTACGAGCTCCGGAATTTCCTCCCTCATTTTTTTATAAAATGCCTGGGTTCCAAGCACCTTCCTGCGGAGGTTCTCGCCAAGTCCGTCAGGTCCGTCACAGCCGATACCCATTGTGTCATTATAATCAACCTTTATATAGCCGTAGCCTGCCTCCTTCAGAAGCCCGATTACCTTCTCCTTCAGATAGTCCTGTACCCACGGATCCTCCATATCAAGGAATCTGCGGCCGCCGATTGTGAGCGGAACACCGTCCTTCATTACAAGATGCTCCTTTGAATGGAACATTTTACTGCGCGGTGCCAGACATTCAAGCTCAAACCAGATTCCGGGAATCATCCCCCTTGAACGGATATAGTCTGCCGCCTCCTTAAGCCCATTCGGGAATTTGTTCCTGTTTACCTCCCATTCTCCGATATAGTCCCACCAGTAGCCCTCGTCGCCGCCATACCAGCCGGAGTCCATTACCAGGTACTGTATTCCCTTGCCGGCAATCCTGTCGGCAACCCTTTTCATATTTTCAAGAGTGGGATTTCCCCAGGTTGCACAATATTCATTAAAGGTAATCCCCATCCTATCATCAACAGGGCTGATATCCGGAGTCTGGCTCTTTACAAGCATATCGCAGACCTCCTCCAGGGATCTGCCTACGGCAACCACTGCCTTCGGCGCCATAATGCTTTCACCGGGCTGAAGGGTTTTTGTCCACTGTCCGAAGTCCCTGTCTGCTATTCCTCCGGCTATATTCAGCTTTTCCTCCTGTCTGCAGATGATTTCAATCTGCCACGAGGAAGGCGTATAAAGCTGGACTGCAGTGAATGTACCCGTTTCGCTGTCCTCAAGGGCTAAAAACGGGAAGTACTTCCTTACCGGCATTGAACCGACATTTCCGAATTTTTCTACCCTGTACGCAAAATGTCCCCAGGACATTTCCATATTCAATTCCTTTACCGTATCTGTACGGTGTCTGCCCTCCGCACTCCAGAAGGACAGCAGCCTGTGTATCTTATCTGCCTTTATGCTTTTAATATAAAAGGATGTGAGAAGCTCCAGGGTAACCGGCTTTTCCGAATTATTCGCAAATTCTGTCTGAATGACGGTCGCACCTGTTTTTTCATTTGGAATATGACTGACGGTAAGTGTCAGTCCGTCCTCACTTTTCATTACCTGCCTTTCAGCAGTCTGCTCCAAAACGTTAAAACGCCTCATGGTCGGGCTTCCGAGCATCGTCATGCCACAGGAATAAAAGCCCTCATATTCATCACCCATCAGCTTCACTTCACCGCCTATTTCAAGCGGCTTTTCCGGTATCATATTCATAAGTGCTATCGGCTCCTTTACTAAAATCTCCGCATTATAATAAAATGCCGTATGTTCTACCAGGTGGTATACCGCTGCTATGGCATCCGTCAGATCCTCATCCGAGGCATGGTCACTCATATATGCCGTGCATACAAGCTTCAGTATCACGTACTGAAGGCAAAGACCTTTACAGGCTGATTTTGCAGATATACGGCTGTCTGCATAAGGGAATCCCGAATAAATAAGATTGTTGCACAGAAGGTTTTCCGCCCATCGCTCCCAGTCCCTGTGTTCACGGATAAATTTCTGCTCGTCCTCGAGAAAATCCTTTGCATTCCTGTTTAATTCGCGTCCATATCTTTCAAAAATTTCCGTACTGTATTCCCTTAAGGTCGCAGACTCCTCATCGAGCTTCACCAGTATCTCTAAAAGCTCCTCCTCCGTAACCGGTGCCGCTGTCCCCTCTTCAGTATTTTCATAGCCAAAATATTTACATACCTTTATCAGTCTGTTTTCAAGGGAAATACTTCTGTCCCGAAGAAGCTCAAGGGTTTTTGAAAGTTTTTCTTCATAATCGGAATTTACTGTCTCGCAGAATTCCGCATGCTCGCCTCCTGTTCCCGGGACAAGCCTGAAGCTGTCCGCTTTTTGCAGCAGTTCAACTGTTCTCTCACAGCTGCCCGAGCAGCAGGCATACGCCCTTCCGTTTATTACCTTCATACTTCTCGGATATGCCCTGCAAACCTCAGGAAGTACCTCCTCGCCACATTCCCTCTGCAGTGAGCACCAGCCGTCCGGGGCAAGCATCCTGCATTGTCCGAGCCAGTTGGGCTCTATCATTTTATATCGTTCCGTACTTGGATACTCCGGTGAATAAAAGGCGCTTTCCAGCCTTTCATGGAGCTCCTCGGAGCAATCAAGTCCGATCAGCCTGAAGTATTCCTTTTCAGAAACGGCTATTTTCCATCCGGCACAGCAGGTATGACGGCATTCACCGCATTTACATGAAAAATCCTTAAAGTATTCTGCTTCAGACCACTCTTCAATTTCCTTCATGGCATTAACCGGCTCTCTTTAGAATTTGATGTGAGTGCAGTATTTTGTCGCTCGTTATAAAATCCGCTGCTATCCGCAGCTTACAATTTTATACATCATTTTATACGCAAATTTTATCATAGAGAGCCATTGAATACAATTGTATTTATTTATTTTTGGCACTGCCTTTATTTTTTTGCAAATCTGCCGAAATATAAAGGGACTTATTGAATCATGTTTTTTGCTTACATGGAGGTATTTATGGAAAACATCCGAATTCGGAACCGGATTACTTTTATATTATCCTTTATCTTAATAATATTTATTATTTTCACTATGCTTGCAACCATATAAAAAGACCGGAATAATCACGCATTCATTAGCCGCCCGCTTCACACGCATTCATTAGCCGCCCGCTTCGCGCACGGCATCAGAATAGGGTTCTAAGTTCCTTACACCACAAAAAAAATCAACCCTTACGGATTGATTTTTTTATGCGGAGTAAGGGAC
>JAZQNG010000065.1:0-5378 GCA_045627205.1 Lachnospiraceae bacterium | reverse complement strand
AAGGATTTAATTATTTCTGGTAGCTCGACTGTTTACTTAGAGTATAATGCCGACAGTGGTGCGATATCTGTTGACAAAAGCTCAATCCCGATAAAATTTGATCCTGAAGCAAACGAAACTGTAATGGTGAAGGTAGAACCTAAAGAGGGTTATGCTTTAAAACGTCTGGAGTATAGTGACGGTTTCGAAATTCATGAAATAACCGCAGATGAAGAAGGGTTATATAAATTTATAATGCCTGTAGGTGATGTTACCGTTACAGCGACATTTTATAATCTGGATTATCTCAAACCTGCTGATACAGAATGGCTCATTTATGAAGGGGATACTTATGTTTGGTACAAGCTGGAAGGTAATCCGGAGGATGGTGAAATACTTACCATCGGAGGAACAGGCGCGATGCCGGATTATGATATTGGTAGTAATATGGCACCGTGGCACGAGTGGGAAGAATACGATTACATAAATGAATCCATCCGCAAAGTAATTATTGAAGATGGTGTGACAAGTATCGGCAATTATGCATTTTATGATTGTTACAGCCTGAAAGAAATTGAGATTTCGGAAAGTGTGACAGGTATCGGCAATAGTGCGTTCGCATATGTCGAAGGACTGGAAGAGATTGAGTTTCCGTCTAAAGTGGTAAGTATTGGAGAAGAAGCGTTTATTGGCTGTAGCAATCTGAAAAGGATAGAGATTCCGTCTAACGTGGGAAGTATTGGAACAGGAGCGTTTAGAGGCTGTAGCAATCTGAAAAGGATAGAGATTCCGCAAAGTGTGACGAGTATCAGCGATGGAATGTTTAGTGGCTGTAGCGGCCTGACAGAGATAACGATTCCGTCCGGCGTGGAATATATTGACATGTATGCGTTCGAGGAATGTACCGGCCTGACAGAGATAACGATTCCGTCCGGCGTGGAATATATTGCCATGTGTGTGTTCAAGGGATGTAGCGGCCTGACAGAGATAACGCTTCCTCCCAACGGGACAGGTATTGATAATAGAGCTTTCTTTGGTTGTACAGGGCTGAAAACGATTACGATTCCGGAAAGTATGAGGGATACCATCACTCGGGTGCTCGAATATTGTGAATTAAGCGATGTAAACATTGTTACTTATGGTGATGATTTTTGGCTCATTTATGAAGGCAAAAATCATGTTTGGTACAGGCTGGAAAGGAATCAGGAGGGTGGTGAAACACTTACCATCGGAGGAACAGGCGCGATGCCGGATTATGGCTCTGATGAAACTGATAAGGCCCCGTGGTTAGAGTGGAATGAATCAGGTAATACCTATAACAATCGTATCAAGAATGTAGTTATTGAAGAAGGCGTAACAAGTATCGGTGATTATGCGTTCTGTGGTTGTAGCGGTCTGACAGAGATATTAATTCCTGAAAGCATGAGGAGTAACATCGATGGTGCGTTAGATGGTTGCGATATAAGCAAAATAAGTTTTTCTTATTGGATCGTTGATGAAGGCAATAACCAAGTTTGGTACAAGCTTTCGGATGATGGTGAAACACTTACCATCGGAGGAACAGGCGCAATGCCGGATTATGGCTCTGATGAAACTGATAAGGCCCCCTGGTTAGAGTGGAATGAATCAGGTAATTATACCTATAACAATCGTATCAAGAATGTAGTTATTGAAGAAGGTGTAACAAGTATCGGTGATTATGCGTTCTATGGTTGTGCCGGTCTGACAGACATTACGATTCTTGAAAGTGTAACAAGTATCGGAATTAATGCATTTGAAGGCTGCAATATAAGCAATACCTATAATAAGGAAGGCGACAACGTTATTACCGCAAGATTAGGAAATGGTGACTGTATGCTTCCGGGCATATTCGCCAAGCTGACGCTTCCGGTACCTTCAGATTTTGCTTACGATGGAACAGCGAAGGAAATCATCTTTAATACAGGCGAAGCGGAAAATTGGAAAAAGACAACCCATACAGATGTACCGGCTATCATATATTATATGGAAGGCGGCAATACTGGAACCTATGCAGGAACTGAAAACGAGGGCAAGGCGCCTGTTAATGCAGGCAAATATGTTGCAAAGATTACAGTGGAAAACGAGACGGCAACAGTTAATTTTACTGTTGTAAAGTCTACTCCTGCGGCACCTAAAGGACTTTTGGCCGTACAACCTACCGAATACGGAAAGCAGGACGGAAAGATAACCGAAACATCCGATGCTATGGAGTATAGTACGAACACTGAATCCGAAATTTGGACCCCCTGTTCAGGAACTGAGATAACAGGTCTTGAAGCAGGCAAATATTATGTACGTCTGAAAGAAACAGCTAATACCAACACCGGTGAATGTGCTGAAGTGATTGTGCCTGACGGAAATAAGAGACTTAATTTAACCGTTAAAGACTACGAGGGTGTATACGATGGAAATGCACACGGAATCATACTTTCTGGTGCCGATCTTGATGGTGCAACGGTAATGTACGGTAACTCGGAAGGAAATTATGACAAGGAAGAGAATATAAAATTCACTGATGTAACCGAGGGTTCCGTGACTGTTTATTTTAAGGTATCCAAAGATAAATATCACGATTTCTGTGGCAGTGAAACGGTTAAAATCACGAAGAAGGATATTGCAGATGCAGAAGTAGGAAGCTTTGCATCTATGACCTATACCGGCAGCGAGCAGACGCCTTCCGCAACAGTAACCGTTGACGGTCTGACCGTAACCGGCAGCTGGAGCAAGGTAACGGATGTAGCTGATACTGCTACTTTTACGGCTGACGGGAACTTCGAAGGAACGATTGCCGATCTTGCTACCGGAATGGAGAAGTTGACTCCTGCATCACCTGAAGGAATTGGAAGCGTACAGCCTACCGAATTCGGAGCTGCGGACGGAAAGATAACAGGAACAACCGCAGCAATGGAATACAGTACTTCTGCAGATTTCGTAACTGAGTATGACTGTACGGCTACAGAAACAGCCGGTCTTGCGGCAGGCACCTTCTATGTACGTCTGAAAGAAACCAGCAATACAAATGCCGGCGCATATGCAACAGTGACAATATCTGAAGGTGATAAGAAAAACTTTGAAATTACCGTAATAAACTATAATGCTGATTATGACGGAAAAGCCCATGGAATTACACTGACAGGTGTCCCTGAAGGCGCAACCGTCAAATATGGTACAGCTGAAGGTACATACGATCAGGACAGTATAACATACACAGAATGTACTGACGGCGCAAAGAAGGTCTATGTTCAGGTTACAATGTACGGATACAATGATTTTACGGGTGACGGTAGTATTAACATAACAAAATTCAAACCTGTGGATCCGGTAGTACCTCTCGATCCTATAGTAACACCCGATCCTGAACAGGAAAATGTACCTACGGTTGCACCCGGAAATGAGGGCCAGACCGGTGAAACAACCGAGGGACAGAGCGGTAAAGCAACCGAAGGCCAGACCGGTGAAACAACCGAAGGCCAGAGCGGTAAAGCAACCGAGGGCCAGAGCGGTGAAATAACCGAAGGTCAGAGCGGTGAAACGACTTCTGCAGAGGGTGATAAAACAAAGGATGATAAGCCTGCTGTAACAGACGAAGAAATTGCAGCAAGGTCTGAAATTGAGCAGCAGCTTGCAGAAGCATTTACCGAAAACAAGATTGCTGTTACAGAGCAGAATATTGACAGCGCAGTATCCGTAACAAAGAAGGATTCGGCATATTACGATGAGAACGGTAAAAAGATTACATCTTCATTCATCGTGACTTCAGATGGAAACATCAGATATGTCGGAAATACAGGAAAGTCGGTCAAGAAAGCTATTGTAGCGACATATGATGCAGAAACCGGTGAGATGAAGATGTACTATGCCGGTAAGAACGGTGTCATCGTCAAGGACAAGGTTGTTACGCTTCCCGACGGAGGAAAGATATTCGCCTCAGAGGACGGAACACTGGCAACCAATGAGATAGTGACATCAGGCAAGCATCAGTATTTTGCCGGTAAGGACGGCAAGCTTGCAACCAACCAGATCATCAAGCTTGAGGATGGCACAAGATATTTCGCCAACAGGTACGGATTCATCAGAAAAAATGCAATTATTACAGCACCCGACGGCGATAAGCGCTATGCCACAGCCGACGGAACCCTGGCAAAGAGCTGCTGGGTAACCGTAGGGAAGAAGATGTACCGGTGCAACAAAATCGGCAGGATCACAGAGAGCAAACCTGTAAAGTAAAGAAGATATCAGAAGAAAACATTAGAAGAAAAAATAAGCATATGCCTCCGCCCGGTTGAGCAGTCAGCCGGGCGGAGTATTTGTATATAGACCGGAAAATCCGATCCTTTCACGCGGCGAGTTTTTTGTGTGCTGTGGGGATTATGTCAATGGTGCATCTTAAGCACAGAGTGCCGCTTTATATGGATAGGTAGTGGATCGTTTGGGACTTAGCAGCCTGCTCTTGAGATGAGAATCGACAGGACCCCGGATAGTATAGTAGTAAAGCTAATAACGATCGGAGGAAAAAATATAAGCGGTTTCGACACATTAATTTCACACTATGCTCTTGAAATTAAAAGAAATTTGTTTTATTCTTATTGTAATAGAATGGAAATATTTTCGGTATATTATAATGAGGTATGACTATGTTTTCTATACTTAAGAAAATTAGATTAAAATTAAGAATAGCCCTGATCTGTCTGGGTGTTTTTGTCATATGCGCACCTCTTGTATTCACATTGATTAAAACAGGCTTATTTAATTCTGCCGTACATGTGGAAAACGGTCCGGAAACCAACCATGATAGGACGCTGAATGTATACGGAACCATGAATTATCCTCCCTTTTCTTACCATAATGAAAAGATTAAGCCTGAAGGATATGAGGTTGAGCTGATATATGAAATCGGTAAACGTGCAGGAATAAACATTAATGTTGTCCTTTCATCCCAGGAGAACATTATGTCTGCTCTTGAGGATGGACGTGCCGACCTGCTGATGAATTCTGATGCAGTTTCTGCATACAACAGTGATCAGGCCCTTGTTGTTTCAAACCCTACATGCACCGATTATATTACGATATTCGGAAAAAATGCCATAAAGAATCTCTATGCCATAGGAGAGGGAACGGTCGGAATTTCCGATGATGCCGCTTCACTGTCCGTAATGATAGGCGGTTCAAAGAAAATCTGGTATGATGATAAGGAATTGATGTTTTACGATCTTGAAAATGGGAAAATAGATTTTGTTCTTTGCCGGCGTGGTATAGGAAAGTTTGTATTAGATAAATATGGGTATGCAGATATTTTTGAGTCTCTTGATTCGGATCTCGGAAGCAGTTATATAGGTTATTCTGCCCTTAAATCCAACAAGGATCTGATTTCTGAAATT
>JAZQNG010000064.1:0-81951 GCA_045627205.1 Lachnospiraceae bacterium | reverse complement strand
GCGGATCTCGATCTCTTCCCCGATGCTGCGGTTAAAGTCCTTATCCTTTTTCAGCGGTCTTCCAAGTCCCGGTGAACTCACTTCCAGAATATAAGCATCCGGTATTAAATCTGCTTTGTCAAGCGAAGCCTCAAGCTTTCTGCTGACTTCAACGCAATCATCAATATTCACACCCTCAGGCTTATCAATATATGCTCTGAGATAATAATCTCCGGCTTCCTTAACGTATTCAACATCATAAATTTCAAAACCAAGCTGTTCGGTAATCGGAAGAAGAAGCTTTTCGGTTTCAGACTCATATTCATCCTTTTTAGCCATTACAATCACCTGCCTTTATAAAAAATCATGAACCTCAAAATTGCCAAAAGAAAGAGTGGACTCGCGTCCACTCAAACCATTAACAATATTTACAAAAGAAATACTAACACTTTTCAAAACCCAATGCAAGTGTTTTTTTTAATCACAGTAAACTTCTTTCTTTAAAACACCTATATAAGGAAGATTCCTGTAATAATTTGCATAATCAAGTCCATAACCTACAACGAACTGATTTTCAACCGGAAAACCAAATAAATCTGCTCCGATGTCTGCCGGATGACATTCATGCTTGTCGAGAAGGCACACAGTTCTGATTGAATTAGGTTTTCTTGAATAAAGAAGCTCCTTAAGATATTTCAGTGTAAGACCTGAATCAATAATATCCTCTACTATCAGAAGATCCCGTCCTTCTATATTATTGTCAAGATCCTTGATAAGCCTTACAACACCTGAAGACTGTGCAGCTTTGCCATAGCTTGAAACAGAAATGAAATCCATATTTATATGGCCCTTAATCTGTCTGCAAAGATCTGTGTAAAATATGGATGCACCCTTCAGTATACATGCTACAATCGGAACAGAATCCTTATAAAGCTCGGTTATTTCAGCACCAAGCTCAGCAACCCTCTTTTTTATCTGTTCCTCTGTAAAAAGAACATACTCAACATCATTAGCTTCATTTGTAATTTTCATTACAGGCCTCCATCAATATTTATCATCCAGATATGCTTCAGCACCCGTAGCTATTACAATACACTGGTCAGGAGACATATTTTCAAGCTGTCCTCTGTTTACAAGACCTGCAACCTTGGATTTTGTATCATCCAGAGTGCTGATGATATATTCCATTGTGGATTGATCCCTGCCACCAAGATAAATCTGCATTGAACAGTTTCTGATAAGTGTCTGCCACATATCAGGATACATATTTTTAATCTGGTCAATCTGCTGAACAATAATTGAACAGGAAATATCATATTTCTTCATGCTGAGAAGAAGTCTGGGGAATTCATGGATTTTTCCGTTCTCAGGGAAGTCGTTCATCATACAGTGAACAGGGAATCTTAAGGTTTCCTTCTGTGCCTTTCCGAAAAGAGCCATGAAAATCTGTGTATAAAGCAAAGCGGGAAGCTCTGCATTTACGCCTGTATTAGGACGCACAATAAAAAGAATATGCTTTGAATCGCCTAATTTATCAAGTTCAAGTGAATCCATATCACCTGATCTGTCTATAACACCTGCAGAAAGGGCTTCAATTGTACGTTTAAGTGAATTTACAATGGATGCCTTATCCGTACCGCACATTATTCTGAAGGTTTCGTACTGCTTAAGTGCAGGATTTTCGGGATCCGTAGCCTCAACCTCAAGGAAACGTCTGTCAAGGTCATCATTAGGCTTGATCTTCCAATTGTCACCGCTGTCACCATATGAATTGCATTCAACCTCATCCAGCAGAAGCTTAACCATTTTCATTGTTTTGTTTCTGTGGTCTGCATAGTAATATACATAGCCGATAACAGCCGAAAGAAGGGATTTCTTTATATTCTGATAATAAACCTCGTTGTTATCACTTGCCATAAGCGCAGCACACATATCGCCGATATCATCGGGCTCCTTGATATATGCAAAGGGGTTGTAATAATCACTTCTTTCGGGATCCAGGCTGTTCAGAACCTTTACAGTATATCCCGAGCTTTTGAAGAGGCTTGATAATTCATTATAAAGCACGCCGCTCTTGTCTGTTATGACATAGCTCATGCTTCGCTGAAGGATATTGGGCTTAACATAAAGACGTGTTTTTCCGGCTCCCGCATTTCCAATAACGATAACATTATTGTTGTACGGAAGATTATCCTTATATCTTGCGACCTTAATCCGCATATTTTTAGATAAAATCAGATTGTCTTCATCAGGCTCTCTTTTACCTATAGAGGCATAACTTTTTACAAAAGACTTAATTGAACCCCATTTCAAATCATCTAATGTTTTAATTCTGCCCATAATACCACGCCCCCTTCAATTATGTGTAAATATTCTAACATCAATTTCAGATAATTTCAACCATTTTGCAAAAAAATTTTCTAAATTTTTGTGCAATTTTCACTAAATAGATAAAGAGTAAAATATATGCTTCAAAATATGTAACATGATACTACTTATCTATTTTTACAAGCTGAAAAAAATAATACCCGGCAGAATTCTGCCGGGTATTAAAATGCTTATTTTAACTAATAATGCATTAATTTGATTATCAAATTGTCTATAAATTGAATATATAGTGTGAAAAATTCATTCAGATAAAATATTTAAACGTTAAACTGTCTGCTTGAAATTCATACAACAATCAGATAATGATTATTTAACAGTAACTGAAGTAATGTGAGGATTTACTCCGTTATACCAGTAAAGGAAGCCCTCCATCTGTACTGTATCTCCTACATTAAGTGCTTCAACTGCCTTGTAAACATCGGTATTCATTCCGCAAAGATATGATTCTACAGTAAAGGTATAAACATTCTCGCCGGCCTTAACGTTAAAATAAAGGTCATCACCCTGTACTCCGGAGCCGTCCCAGTTATAAAGGAATGCCTTCTGATTACCGTCGGCATCAGCTATAGGCTCAACTACCATATCGTTAAAAAGTACCTTTTCATTCTGATGATTAATGATAGATGCATCATTTGCAGCAAGAAGGCTTGTTACATCAAAGGGCTCTGCAATAAAGGTATCGTTTGAATCACAGAATTCAAAGGTTCCGTCAACAATCTCAAATTCGCCGGCATAATCTCCTGTATAACCGTTTACCCTGATTTTTGTACCGGGAACAAGCTTCTTTGAATCCTCCTCTGAACATGCAAGACCGTAAATAAAGTATGCACCGTCCTTATCCTGTGAATATACTACGATTGAATCATTCCACCAGCTCTGTGTTGCCTGTACATATGTTTCAACACAGACAGGTGTGTCAAGCTCTGTTGCAACATATTCTGCATGTGTGAGTACAGCAGGAGCAGAAGCAGAAACCGTAAGCTGTGTAATGTGAGGATTTACTCCGTTATACCAGTAAAGGAAGCCCTCCATATCAACAGTATCACCTACATTGAGTGCTTCAACAGCCTTGTAAACGTCAGTATCCTTTCCACAGAGATAGGATTCAACAGTAAACTGATAGGTATTTTTTCCATCAGTCACATTGAAGTAAAGGTCATCACCCTGTGTACCGGAACCATCCCAATTATAAAGGTATGCTGCTGTATTTCCGTCTGCATCGCTAATGGAAGCAACCTTAAGACCTGTAAAGCTTACCTTCTGGCTCTGATATTGGATAAGGTCATCCGTACCAAGAAGGGCTGTTACATCAAATGCATCAGCAATAAATGTATCTCCGCCTTCAACGAATTCAAACTTGCCCTCAGCGATTTCAACCTCACCGGCATAATCAGCCTTGTAACCTGTTACACGGATCTTTGTACCAGGTACAAGCTTCTGTGAATCCAGCTCTGAACAGCTCATTCCATAAATGAAATATGCACCGTCCCTATCCTGTGAATATACAACAATTGAATCATTCCACCAGCTCTGTGTTGCCTGAACATATGTCTCAACGCAGACAGGATCGTCAATCTCAGCTGCACAATATTCAGCATAGCTCATAACCTGGACATCATTTGCAGGAGCATCAGTTGTAGCAGGTGCGTCTGTTGTAGCAGGTGCATCTGTTGTAGCGGGAGTCTCTGTTGCAGCAGGAGCCTCGGTAGGCTTGTTCTCTTCTGTTTCCTTAGAGCATGCTGCCAAAGACATGATGAGTACAGCAGCAAGAACTACTGATAATAATTTTTTCATGATTTAACCTCCATTTATATAATCTTTAATTCCTTTTGAAACAAAACCATTATACATAAATTAAATTAAATATCAATGATTTTTATTAGCTTTACGTATTTTTGATATTACAATAATACATATCAGGCCGATCCACACGGCAACAAGTGAGATAAGAAGAGCCTTTGCACCGGCAGGCAGTGGTCCAAGATCACCCGAAGTACCTTCAGTCACTGCAATCTGGTCAAGCCTGTACAGGGAACGCATATCGTAATAAAGCTTATCCATATAGTTTTCATCAATCGTTTCCTTACGTCTTGTTGATTTTGTAACATTTTCAATCATCTGGCCGGCAGCATCACGAAGTGACGCCGAACCGTTAAACACAGGAGTGACAAATGTATTTGCAGTATTATCTATAAGCAGCTTTGAAGCATTAAGCTTAACGTCATAAAATTCCTTATTGTTTTCACCGCTTCTTGAAAGATAATCAGTATATTCTGCGCTGTTACGTGCCTTAAGGGTTACCGGAACATAGCCCTCTGTTTTTGCATATCCGATCTGAACTTCATTTGTAAGCAGATACTGGGCAAAAAGCCATGAAGCAAGAACCTCCTGATTGTCTTCCTTGTTGAAGATACAGATAGAAGGACCCTGCGATATCATTTTAATATCTGTGGTGTCAAACTGCGGTATAGGAAGAACAACCGTTTCAAAATCAATTATATCCTCTGGTGCAATATCAACAAGCGGAGCCTTTGACCCCATCCAGGTAGAACCGGCTGTTGAATCGATTGCAAAGATGCACTGACCTGCATTCAGGAAATTTGCCGGATAGCTCGATATTTTAAAGGTTGAAAAGGCTCTGGTCTTTGCATGCTGTGAAACAGTATAAAGAAGCTCCTTTGTTGTATCATTGAAGATTTCTAAATTTCCGTTTTCTGTTGAATAGCCGGCATTTTTCTGCTTTAACATGGAAATCATCATATTATCCGTTGATTTATAAATGAACGGAATCATGACCTTTTGTCCGTTAATCAGGAAATTTCCATTTTCATCCTTTTTCATTGCAGCCTCACTGACCTCCCAGACAAAATCCCAGGTAAGAACGTCAGGAAGCGTATATCCAAGCTTTTCAACAAAATCTTTATTAACATAACAGGCCTCAGTAGAGCGCATATAGGGAATAGCATAATAATGGCCACCTATCGCACACTCATTGAGGAATTCCGGAACTATCTCCTCCTGTTTTACCGAATCAAACCTAAGGTCCGCTCCTCCGAGACCGTAGCTTTCGTCCTCAAACAGATATTCCAGCGGAACAACCGTACCCTCTCCTGTCAGATATGTTGCAATATGGTCCGGATATGTAATACATACATTAGGTGTGGTATTAGTTGAAATATTTGTAATAACATCGTTATATATTCTGGAATAATCCGTATATAAGCGCATATTTACCGTAATATTCGGATAAAGCGCCTGAAAATCGTCAATAGCCTTCTGATATACATTTACCTGGGCCTTATTTGTATCATTTTTAGCCCAGAAGGTTATTTCATAGTTTTTGCCCTCATCAAAGGAATCAGGAATTTCAAACAATGGCTTTTCCTTTGATCCATGACATCCGGCGAGGCAAAGAACAGAAAATATAGTTAATATAATTAAACCGATTCTTTTCATATGCAAACAATCTCCAATCCTGCTTAACCCTTTGTTCCGCCTCGTGATACGCCTTCCATTATTTTCTTTCTGAATACGAGGAAAATAATGATAAGCGGAAGTGAAATAACAACAACAGCAGCCATCATCGCAGGTATATTCTCACGGCCAAAGCCGTTCTCCCTGATTTCCTGAATTCCGTTCGAAACCAGGAAATATGAAGCATCATCAGTAATCAGTCTTGGCCATACATATGAATTCCAACATTCAATAACCTTCAGAATGGTAATTGTAACAAGCGTAGGCTGACATATAGGTATCATAACACGTATCAGATATTTAAAATCCGAGGTTCCGTCAACCTTGGCTGCCTTGTATAATTCATCCGGTATCTGTTCAAAATTCTCCTTTAACAGATAAATATAAAATATTGAAGTGATGGAAGGTAAAATCAGACCCATGAAAGTATTCCGCAGGTCCATATTTGTAATCGTGACAAAATTTGTAATGATTACCAGCTCATTTGGAATCATCATAAGTGACAGGAACAGCGTAAATACAAGATTTTTACCTCTGAATTCAAGCCTTGCGAAGGCAAAGGCTGCAAGAATGATTACTATCAGCATAATAGCTGTAGTTAATATTGTAAAAATAAATGTATTAAAGAAATATTTACCCAATGAAACCTCGGTAAATGCATCTGCAAAATTCTGCAGGGTCGGTGAAAGGGTAAAGAATTTAGGAACACGTTCACCATTATACGCACTATAGCTTTTAACCGATGAAAGAATCATCCAGTAAAATGGGAAAAGAACAATAATTCCCCAAACAGAAAGGAAAAAATATGTGACGATTTTTGCTGTTCTGTTTTTACGTTTAGCTGCAGCTTCTATTTTTTCATAATCCGTACTATTCATAAACACACCACCTTCAGACTGTTACCTTTGTCTTTTTGCTGACAAGAAGGTTGATACAGGTAATAGTTAAAACAACGGCAAACAATATAAGTGCGGCAGCCGAAGCATAGGAAGGATAGCCTCCGCTGTTTCCGTAAAGCATATCATAAACATATCCGACAATTGTATTCATTCCTGCTGCATTCAGATCTGTACCGAATAGGGCAACAGAATCGCTGTAGGCCTTAAAGGCTCCGATAAAGCCTGTTATTACAAGATAAAAAATCATCGGGGAAATCATCGGAAGTGTAATTCTTGTGAAAATCCTCCACTTCGGTGTGGCATCAATCCTGGCAGCCTTATAATAGTCCTGATTTACGGATGCAAGTGCACTTGTAAGAATCAGTATTTTAAAGGGTAGGACAATCCATATTGTGTAGAAGCAAAGAACAAACATTTTCGCCCAATAGGGGCCGTCAATGAAATCAATGGATTCCCCGCCGAATAAATTAATAAGCAGATTGATAAGTCCGTCAGAATATGCTGTTTTCTTGAAAAGAATCATGAAAACAAGACCAACGGCAAGTGTATTCGTTACATATGGCAGAAAATATACAGTCTGGAAAAGCTCCTTCAGTCTGGTTATAGAGGAAAGACCGAGTGAAATCAAAAGAGCCAGCCCTGTCGAAAGCGGCACTGTTATAATAACCAGAATAAATGTATTCTTCAATGCCTGTAGGAAATAAGTATCGTGAAGGACATAGGAATAATTAAAAAGTCCAACTCCGGTGTATGTCTGTGATGCGAAATTGTAATTTTCCTCAAAGGAATAAACAACAACATCAATAAGGGGATAAACCATGAATACACCCAAAAACAGTATGGCAGGCAGCAAATACAGCCAGCCCTTAAGATTGCTTTTTTTCATATGCTTTCCTTTCGATGAATTCACATTTTACTCAGGTATCAAAATAAATTCTTTCTTCTGTTTCCTTATCAAACAGGAAAACCTTATTAGGCTTTAAATTAAATCTTATAAAATCGAGTGCACTGTTGATTTTATCCTCAGCGCTTACTATTGAACGGATGGTAGGATTTAACGAATCCTCATGTGTTGAAACAACACTGGTATCACGTCCCATAACCTCAAGATTCCTGAGCTTAAGCGTTAAATCACCATCCTCATCAACAATAAAGCCCTCGGGTCGTATGCCGACATATACCTTCTGTTCTATATTTTTCATGCTTTTTCCATTAAGCTTCAATACATTTTCCCTGCCGATATAAAGATATCCATCCTTTATATTTCCTTCAAATACATTGATTGCCGGTGTGCCGAGGAATTTGGCAACAAAAAGATTTTTCGGATCATCATAAACCTTCTGAGGCTTATCAAGCTGCTGAAGAACTCCATCCTTCATTACGACAATCAGGTCGGAAATGCTCATTGCCTCCTCCTGGTCATGTGTTACAAATATTGTAGTTACACCGGTTTCACGCTGAATCCTTCTGATTTCCTCTCGCGTCTGAAGACGAAGTCTTGCATCAAGATTTGAAAGCGGCTCATCTAAAAGAAGTACATTCGGAGTTTTAACAAGTGCCCTTGCAATGGCAACTCTCTGCTGCTGACCTCCGGACATCTCGCTCGGTCGACGGTCTAAAAGCTCCTCAATCTGAACAAGCTTTGCTGCTTCTATTGCCTTCTCCTGCATTGCTTCCTTTGTCATCTTTTTATCCCCCTTCAGATTCTGAAGAGGAAACATGATATTCTGTAATACAGTAAGGTGCGGATAAAGTGCATAGTTCTGGAAAACAAGACCTACTCCCCTGTTCTCGGCCGGAACTGAAGTTACATCATCATTACCAAAATAAATCTTACCCGAGGTCGGAATCTCAAGACCTGATATCAGATTAAGAGTCGTACTTTTACCACAGCCTGAAGGTCCAAGAAGACCTACAAGCGTACCGTCGGGAATTTCAAAGGTAAAATCATCAACTGCAACAACCTCTGTTTTGATTTTTCTGTTTCTGTTTGGAAACCTTTTAGTAAGGTGTTCAAGAGTAACTTTCATGTGTACGTCCTCCTATATGTAAAGTAAATATATGGCTTATTTCATGTATTTTGAACAGGTATGTTACTATTCTCAGTAAATATAGTATAAATACAAGTTTGCATGTAAACATGCAACTTGCATTATACTATATTTACTGCGAATAGTAACTATTTTACAAAGTAGTGTCTTGCGAGGGCCATGGAAAGGCCGTCAAGTCCGGGATATATCATACGTTCGCTGATATTATACTGGTCAAGAAGGTCTCTTACATCCCATCTGATGTCCTTTTTTATAATATATTTTACGGTGTCATTTGTATATTTATCAAGATATTCTTCAATATCATTTATTCCATTCGGAATGATTGAGAAAAAAGAATACTGATTTATGATTCTCTGGTCAATCGAGGGCGGTTCAATATTTACAAAGCTTCTGTTCTGCATATCCCAGTCATATTCCTCAAGGCTTTCAACGATTTCAGAAAGGGTATCTATTGAAAAAACAAAGGTTTTTTCTCTTTCCAAAACTGTTTTGTATTTTTCGGGAAGATAACGGTTTACCTCCTTCATGTCAAAGCGCCAGACTACGCAATCTCTGTTTGCTATTTTGTCCGGATTTATTCCGGAATTTGCAAAATGAAGTGCAATAAGGGGTGAACGTGTCCAGTCCAGAAGTCTTGTAGGAAGACCGTGATGCTGTCCGACCATCATCTGTTTCCACACGGATGTAGAAAGTGTCGGATTATCAAGGCTGGCATATTTAGTAAAGCTTTTTAAAAGATGAGGTTCAAGCTGTTTCTGTAAATCCTTGCAATTCCTTTTTAACGAGGTAATGAGCTTATAATTTACATCAGGCATGCCCCTGAAAAAATAGGAGCTCCTTACCCTTCCGATTTCACTGTTATAGGTCTGATCTGCGATAAGCTTCATTATTCCATCAATAGAATCAATTACGACAGTATTAATCATTAAATCCACCTCCAAAAAAAGCCGGATTTACAGCCGGCAAAAGCTTTTAAGTAACCTTATCTGTTATTTTTTCCTGCGTCTGTCCTGCATAACAGGGCTCCTTTTATTACCATCAGCCTTTTTTATGATATTCTTTATACCGGTATTCTTTATACTGGTATTCTTTTTGCTATCAGGCTTTTTGCTATCAGGCTTTTTGTTATCTGCTTTTTTTGCATCAGAATTTTTAATATCAGTCTTTTTTGTATCAGAATTTTTAATATCAGCCTGTTTTCTGTTTACTTTATGTTCGATTTTACGCGGAGGAATGAGGCATTTTTTATCGAAACCGATCAAATCCTCACGTCCTGCCGTAATTAATGCTTCCTTTACAAGCTCATGATTTTCAGGAAGTCTATATTGTATTAATGCCCTTTGCATTGCTTTTTCATGCATATTTCTTGTTACATTTACAGGCTGCATTGTTCTTGGGTCAAGTCCGGTATAATACATGACAGTCGATATGGTTGAGGGTGTAGGATAAAAATCCTGAACCTGCTCAGGCATATACCCCATATCACGTATACTTTCAGCTAATGCAATGGCATCGGACAATTCCGAACCCGGATGTGATGAAATCAGATATGGGACAACATACTGCTTTAACCCAAGCTCCTTATTTATTTTATCAAACGAACTGCAGAAGGCCTTATAAACACTGTTTGATGGCTTTCCCATCAGTTTAAGCACCCTGTCGGATACATGCTCGGGTGCAACACGCAGCTGTCCGCTTATATGATATTTACTTATCTCTTTAATGAATTGTGCACTGTTCTTATCTGCCATTACAAAATCAAAACGGATTCCGGAACGTATGAATACCTTTTTTACCCCGGGAATGGCACGAAGTCTGCGCAAAAGCTCAAGATAATCACTATGGTCTGCCTTTACATTTTTACATACATCAGGGAAAAGACATTGTCTGTTTTTACATACACCCTTTTCAAGCTGCTTGTCGCAGGCAGGTCTTCTGAAATCGGCAGTAGGACCTCCGACATCATGTATATAGCCTTTGAAATCAGGGTCCTTTGTCATCTGCTCTGCTTCCCTTATTAAGGATTCTTGGCTTCTGACCTGAACCACGCGTCCCTGATGGAAATTCAGGGCACAAAAGCTGCAGCCGCCAAAACAGCCACGGCAGCTCGTAAGTGAAAACTTTATTTCCGTAATGGCAGGAACCCCTCCAAGCGCTCTGTAGGAGGGATGAAAATCGTTCATATACGGAAGCTCATATACATGGTCCATTTCAGCTATAGTAAGTGGCCTTTGAGGTGGATTCTGAACGACATATTTTTTATTTCCGTAGCATTCAATCAAAGGTACTGCAGTACAGAAATCGGTATTCTGATATTGCTTGTAAAAGCTTTCAGCATATTTTTTCCGGTCTGAATTGATTTCATCAAATGATGGAAGCTCAAATCCTCCGGCTGCAAGAACATCATCGATTTCTCTTGCTTTATATACCGTACCCTTTATAAAGGTGATGTCCTCAGCGCGATAACCACCCCTCAATGCATTTGCAATTTCAACTATGGCAAGCTCTCCCATTCCGTATATAAGAATATCTGCTCCGGAATCAAATAATACGGATTTTTTCATTTTATCGGACCAGTAATCATAATGGCCAAAACGCCTCAGACTTGCTTCAATACCGCCAATAATGACAGGTACACCCTTATATGCTTTTTTAATAAGATTACAGTAAACAACCGTAGCATAATCAGGACGTTTTCCACGTACACCGCCCGGGGTATATGCATCCGTTGTCCTTGGCTTTTTATTTACAGTATAATGATTAACCATTGAGTCCATATTACCTGCACTCACAAGAAAGCCAAGTTTGGGTCTGCCAAGAATTGTAATACTTTCGTTGTCGGTCCAGTCAGGCTGTGAAATAATGCCGACTCTATAGCCTGCATCCTCAAGAACTCTGCTGATAATTGCCGGTCCAAAGGAGGAATGGTCAACATATGCATCGCCAATAACATAGACGAAATCCACTTCATCCCAGCCGCGTTTTTTCATATCCGATTTTGTAACCGGTAAAAAATCCTTCAAAATTATTCCTCCTGAAAAACAGAACCGCTAAAACTCAGATATCGATAACCATCCCTGAATGAAGCTGCTCAATTTTATCACCAAGCTCACACTTTAATATATCAAATGCCCTGTCCCCTGTACAATGTCCGGTATATATTTTTGAAACCGAAGCATTTTTCAGCCTTTCAGCTAACGCAAATATTTCGGAATCATCTGCTTTTATCAAATGAAAACCTCCAATATATGCATAAACAGGTTTATTTAAACCAAGGGCTTCAACCTCGTTCAGTATATTTAAAGGTCCGGCATGTGAGCAGCTGTTAATAATGACCAGACCCTTATCTGTCTCAAATACAGCTGTCTGTTCATGTGAAAAATCATCCGGCAGCAGTTCTTTGTCCTCCATCCGGAAAAGCCCGTATCTGCTTCCTATGTGAGAATATCCCGATAAAGAATGCTTAAGCAGAAAAAGTTTGTATTCAGGCAGACTTTTTACGGCTGTCTTTACAAAATGAATTCTGCTTCGATATTTTTTTAGCATTCCTTTGCACGGTCCTATATATCTAAGACCGTCCTCATGCATTGAATAATATATTTCACCTGCTTCGATTCTGGAATAAAGCATTGCCTTACTGTTAATTTCAAAAAAAGTCTCAAATCCGTCTGAATGGTCATAATGTGAATGTGAAAGAATTGCGAGCTCAACTGCCTTTAAATCAACACCCAATTTTGAGGCATTTTCAGCAAAAAGACTGCTTTTTCCCGCATCTATCAGTATGTTTCTGTTATTATGGCACACAAATAACGAAAGACCATGCTCAGCGTTAAAGCCATCAAAAGCTTTGTTGTCTGCAAGAACAGAAATTTTCATATTTCCTTGTCTCCTTAGTTTGATGAACATAAGGTATAAGTGTTCAATCCGAAGTCTTTCGAGATAACAGGCAGACAGTCTCCACGTGTACAGTATGAGGAAACATATCACAGCATTTTACCTTTTCAAGTTTATAACCGCACTCCCTTAATGCAATAAGGTCGTTTGCAAGACTTGTAGGCTTACAGGAAATATATACAATATGGTCCACACCATAATTGATAATCTTTGTTAATGCCTTAGGATGTATTCCCTCCCTGGGCGGATCAAGAATTATGATATCAGGTTTTTCTTCAATTTTATCAAGCGTCACTAAAACATCGCCACAGATAAATTCGCAGTTTGTGAGATTGTTCAGTTCAGCATTAGCCTTTGCGGATTCAACAGCTTCTGCTACAATCTCAACACCGATTACTTTTTTGGCAACAGGTGCGATAATCTGGGCAATTGTTCCTGTTCCGGAATATAAATCAAATACAGTTTTGTCCTTTGTGCTGCCGACAAAATCACGTGCTATTCTGTAAAGGACCTCGGCACCAAAGGAATTTGTCTGGAAAAAGCTGAAGGTCGTGATTTTAAATATTTGGCCTAATATCTCCTCAAAGAAAAATTCCTTGCCCTTGATGATATCGGTTTTTTCAGCCTTTACTGTATCAGCGGGGTCATCATTTAATGAATGAAGAAGCCCGACAATGCTTCCGTTTAAATCAATATTAAGCAGGCTGTCACGAAGCTCCTCGAAAAAATGCTTTTCCGAATCCTCCTCATCAAAGGGCCACTGTGAGGTAGTAACAAGATTGACAAGAATCTCTCCGGTTGTAGCTGCACGACGGACAAGAAGATGTCTCAAATAGCCGATATGAGTCATCTTATGACAATATGTCAGCTTCCATTTCCTGCATATTTCAACAACGCATTTGATGACGGAATTATAATCCTGATCAGTAATTTTACAATCCGTAATCTGAAGAATGTCATAAAAGCTTCCTGACTTATGAAGTCCAAGAGTCAGCTCGCCATTCCTTTCTGCATCTCCGAACGAAAACTCCATTTTATTGCGGTATCCCCATTCATTGGGACTTTGTGCTATACCAAGAAATTCAAAATCCTCATTTCCACCGTTCGTTAATATTCTTTTTACCTGCTCTGCCTTTAAGGATAATTGATTTTCATAGGATAGACGCTGATAAGTACAGCCACCGCAAAATTCAAAATGCGGACAAAGCGGCTCACGGTTTTCCAATTCCGAGCGTTCAAGAACGGAATGAAGTCTTCCTTCATATTTACCGTTTCGCTGTTTGGAAATGGCAAAACGTACCTTCTGCCCTTCAATTGCTTCCTTAACGATAATTTTATCGTCATCACACATTACAATACCTTTATTTGGGAAATCGGTACGAATGACAGCTCCTTCATATTCAACGCCTTTTTTCAAACTCATTAAAAACAGCCTCCAATTTTTATAAAAAAATATAATTTTTTCTTTACTTTAAAATTTTAAAGTGTTAAAATTTTACCATGTTAAATATTTAAATTAAAACAATAATTAATAAAACCATTAGCTAATCGCTTCGCTCATAGCATGGAGGTTAAATATGAATAGTAAAATACATACAAATTCCGTTGATTTTCTTTTTGATGCAATTTTATCCTTAAAGGACCGTGAGGAATGCTATACATTTTTTGAAGATGTCTGCACAATCAATGAGATTCTGTCCTTATCACAGCGATTTGAGGTTGCCGCCATGCTCCGTCAGGGTAAAACATATCTGGATATTGCTGAAAAGACAGGTGCCTCGACAGCAACAATCAGCCGTGTAAACCGTTCCTTAAATTATGGAAACGACGGCTATGACATGGTATTTTCCAGAATCCGGGGTACAGTCGCCGATGAATCAGAGCAAAGCATCTGAATTTATTATATTTTACGTAAACACAGGGCAGGTCAGACACCTGCCCATTTTTAATTGAATTGTTCCTGACAAATTTATGTAAGTTATTAATTATATGTAAATATATCCTCGAGCTCCTCCTGAGTGAGGGAATTAATAAATACACCATTCGGTTGAATTACAAAATCAGACAGTTCCTTCTTTTTCTGCTGAAGCTTGTAAATCTTCTCTTCGATAGTACCTCTGGTCAGAAGCTTCAGTACATATACATTGCTCTTCTGCCCGATACGGTAGGCACGGTCTGTTGCCTGGTCCTCAACCGCAGGATTCCACCATGGATCGTAGTGGATAACAGTATCTGCACCTGTCAGGTTCAGACCTGTACCGCCGGCCTTAAGTGAAATAAGAAATACCTGTTTTTCACCCTCATTAAATATTTTTGCCATCTCAAGTCTCTCCTTCGGAGGAGTCGAACCATCAAGATAAAAATATTCGACCTGTTTTACCTCAAGCTCCTTACGGATGATATCAAGCATTCCTGTAAACTGTGAGAATACAATCGTCCTGTGTCCGTTTGCTATGGCGTTGTCAAGCTGCTGCATCAGAAGGTCCATCTTTCCGCTTCCACCGTTATAGTTACTTAAAAATGTAGAGGGATGGCAGCATATCTGACGAAGTCTGGTAAGTGCAGTCAGAATCTTCATATTGCTCTTTTCAATTCCCTTTTCACGTATCTCACCAAACAGATCGCTACGTATATCGTTCATATAGGACAGGTAAACCTTACGCTGTTCCTCTGTAAGGTCGGTTAGCATCTTGTCCTCAAGCTTATCAGGCAGATCGTTTAAAACCTCCTTCTTCATCCTTCGCATAATAAAAGGACGGATTCTTACGGAAAGACTTGCAATTGCCTGCTCGTCTCCGTTAACAATCGGCTTTTCATATCTTACCGTAAATCTCGTATGAGTCATGAGGAAATTAGGCATAATAAAATCAAAAATCGACCAGAGCTCAGAAAGTGAATTTTCAATAGGGGTACCCGTAAGGGCAAATCTATGCTCTGCAACAAGCATCTTAACGCTTTGTGCATTTAAGGATGCTGCATTTTTAATAAACTGTGCCTCATCAAGGAATATGGTATTAAACTTTATTTTCCTGTAGAACTGGACATCCCTTCTCATTAGCGGATAGGAAGTTATAAGGATATCATAATTTTCATATGCTTCAATTATTGCCTTACGTTCCTGAGGATTACCTACAACAACATAGCAGGATAGATCAGGTGCAAAATTTGCGATTTCATCCATCCAGTTATAAATAATCGAGCTTGGACAAACAATCAGAAAATGCCTTGATTCATCTCCCATTGCATTTTTCTTCGCACCGGCAATATAGCAAATTGCCTGAAGCGTTTTACCAAGACCCATATCATCAGCAAGAATTCCGCCAAGACAGTTGGAAGCCAGAGTCATCATCCATCTGTACCCGGTCTTCTGATAGCCTCTCAGCTCTGCATTAATGCAGTCAGGAAGCTCATACTCCTGATTGCTTGCATTTTTAATCTTATCTATCAGTTCGATAAAGTCCTTATTCCTGTTTACAACAAAACCGCTTTTTTCAAGGGCATCATCGAGATAAAAAGCATTACTCTTATTTAAAACAATTCCCGTGTCCTCGATATTCTTTGATGTAACACCAAGATTGTCAAGAATATCAGACAGCTTTTCCATATCACCGTCGAGCAGATTAATAAAGCTGCCATCCTGCATCCTGTAATATTTTTTACGGACCTTTAAGGACCTGAAAAGGTTCTTCAGCTCCTCACTGCTCATATTTTCAAAATCAAAGCTCATTTCAAGCAGATCCATTTTACTGCTTACACGAAGACCAATGTTAAAATTACCGCCCGATTTTATCTTAAGCTTTTTAAAATCCTCTGAATAATACAGTTCTGCCATATTAATAAGGTCGAATTTATCACTAAGCAGGAAATCATAAATTGCCGATTCACTTTTCAGAAGATAAAAGCTGTTGTGTGCTTCAAAGCCATAGTTTTCAAGACATTCACGAAGCTTATCCTCTTCCTCCTTTTTACGTAGGATAATGTAATAGTCTGAATCGGGATTACTAAAGCTGCTGAATTCAAAATCTCCGTAAATAAAATGCAGCTCTGCCTTTATTCCGGAATCATACTTATCAAAATAAACAGCCGATTTTAATTCAAGGTCAAGATATCTGTCCTGCAGCTCCTCAGGGATTTCGATATCCATACTGTCACCTATTTTAGGCAGCAGCTCCTCCAAAAAGCGTTTTTTATTCTCGCCTCTGAAAAGAAGCGCAGGCTTGTCTCTTCCAAGTGCATTGAAGAAGGGTGCATAATTACGCTTAAACTGAGGATTGGGCAGAAAAATTGCACCGTTATAATATATAAGGTCACCATTTCTGGTTAAGGGTAATACTGCCTCCTTATCGCGGTAATCAAGAAGAATTGTATCCTCAACGATATCAAGGTCGTATTTAATATTAGGGTTTGACTTAAATACACGTATATTTTCATATGTCTTATTAAAAAGACTTAAGGTAAGCGTGTTTTTGCCGATTAATTTCAGGAATTTCAAAAGAAGCGGCTGGGTAAGCACAAGATTTGATTTCTGAAAAATCTGTTTTGTATCAATATTCTCATCCATACCGGCAATCTGATAAACCTCTAAAATAAAATCGAGAATATTCTGCGAGGATTTATCAAATTCACTTTCCAGACAAACAAAGGTAAATTCCTTGCCTAAGGTTATATCTAGCTGTTTAATATAGTCCATGACAAATTTTTTTAGTGACTGGACCTTATAAAGCTTATCACGGCCTGCACGGATTGAAAGATAGGCTCTTGAATCAGGTGTTCCAAGAAGTTCAGGTACTGTCAGGATAGGCTCAATATGAAATACCTCCTTCTGATAATTCAGATCCTCCTGAGCCTGGAAATAGTCAAGAACAGAGCAGGCACGTCTGTCCTCAGGCGTAGGCTGCTTCGACATTTTTTCCTTTTCCTGTGTTTTCAGAAGTGCAAAAAGACCTGCTGCAACATGCTTACAGGCTCCCTTGTCCTTCTCACGTACTGACTGTGCACAATTGCAGGAATAGGTTATTTCACCATTTGGAGAATCGTTTACCAATACGGTATATTCAAATACATCCTTGACCAAAATCCTGATCTGACCGGTGGATTTGACTACTGATATGTTTTTGATATCTCCGTTCCTGTAGTGCTGTACGCCTCTTGAATATATAATGTCACTTGCTGAAAGATTCTTTATAATATTTCTCGATAACTGACGCATAACAAATACCGAACCTCAAACAGCCGTATGAAAAAACTCAATATGGTTTTTACTGACTGCCTTTCTATACATGCTTAAAAAACTTATTATTCTTAATCCTGTTCAGGTGGGCCGACTCTTAACAGATCTCCCTTCCGAACCTCACTGCTCAGTGTAACGATAAGCCTTTGTGCGGCATGCGGACAGCTTTCCATCTCATTTCCCTGTTCATCCGTGATTTTCAGAACCTTGACCTCACGTTTATCAAGCTTACCGGGAGAAAGGATTTCTATCATATCATTAACATAAAATTTATTCTTCTGAATCAGAGTAAAGGAATTGGGGGAAAGGAGCTCATCTACACGTCCAAGATAGATAAAATCCTTTACATAGGTGCTGTTTTCATAAACCTGTGCCTCAGAAGACGGCTTTCCGAAGTAAAATCCGGTAGTAAATCGCCTGTTGGTACATTTTGTTATTTCATCAAAATAAACAGGTATATTATTTTGGTATTCCTCCGGATTTTCAAAATATGTATCAATTGCATTACGGTATGCCCTTGCAACAGTTGCAACATAAAGGGCTGTTTTCATTCTTCCTTCAACCTTGAGTGAATTAATACCTGCCTCAACAATTTCAGGAATATGGTCAATCATACATAAATCCTTTGAATTAAATATATATGTTCCACGTTCATTTTCCTCAACGGGACAGTACTCACCGGGACGTGTTTCCTCCATCAGATAATATCTCCATCGGCAGGGATGCGTACACTCACCGAGATTTGCATCGCGTCCTGTAAAATAATTACTGAGAAGACATCTGCCCGAATAGGATATACACATAGCACCATGAATAAAGCTCTCAATTTCCATGTCTTCAGGTATATTCTTACGGATTTCTCCAATCTCCTTCAGAGATAGTTCTCTGGCAGAAACCACTCTTTTGGCACCAAGCCTGTACCAGAAATTAAAGGTCTCATAATTTACATTGTTTGCCTGGGTACTGATATGACGTTCAAGCGAAGGTGCGTATTCACCTGCAAGAGAAAATACTCCGGGATCGGAAATAATGAGTCCGTCAGGCCTAATTTTTTCAAGCTCTCCAAGATAATTCTTTATTCCCTCGATATCATAATTGTGTGCAGTAATATTAACGGTTATATAAACCTTTTTACCTGAATTATGTGCATATTCAATGCCTTCTGATATTTCATCATTTGAAAAATTATGTGCTTTTGCACGAAGTCCGTACATATCTCCGCCAAGATATACAGCGTCAGCGCCAAAATCAAAGGCGGTTTTCAGTATTTCCAGACTGCCTGCCGGCATAAGTAATTCAGGCTTTTTCATTTAATTTCTCCTTATTATACCATGATAGTGACACACCATCTCCAACAGGAAGAACCGTAGTCACAAAATCGTTGCAATGAGTCAGCTCATATAAATACTCTCTCATTCGCATGTGTATAGTTCTGTCACGCCTTTCGACGGAAAATTTAGACTCGGCAATAGTACCCTCAAGTAAAACATTGTCTGTAACAAGTAGTCCTCCGGGAATAAGAAGCTTTCTAATGCTTTGAAGAAAATTCATATACTGCCCCTTTGCAGCATCAAGAAAAATAAAATCATATTTTTCCTGCTTTGAAACCAGCTCCTCAAGAACCTCAAGGGCATCGCCCTCCAAAAGCTTTATTTTATCATGACCTGAAAGATTTTTTCTTGCATTTACAAGACGCATTTCAACCTTTTCTATTGTAGTAATACTTGAATTATCGCCGATAAATTCATTCATAAACAACGCAGAGAAGCCGATAGCGGCTCCTATCTCAAGGATTCGCTCCGGCTTTTCCTTTAAAAGTAGGAAACGTAAGAGTTCCTGCATGGATTTCCTGATAATCGGAACACCGTTTTCAAGTGCCCACTGTTCAAGAGCTTCCAGCTCCGGCGTCATATCGTTTCCTAATGAATTTATATAATCTTCAATATGTTCATTTACTATCATAACTCACATTTATAATCTGATGATTCAAAATCCGGCACTAGGGTGCTGACTCCACTTCCTCAACTGTCTGTTCTATTTCCGCAAGATTTTCGGAAACCATAAGCTTTTCCATCAGCTCATCATAATTCATATTGGTATTTAAGGTCTTTGTTCCCGGAATGATATCAACCTTATAAAGCTTACACTTAACAAAGAAAGCGTATTTATTATCAATCAGCTTGTTGGTTTCGAGCTTTGCGGCCACATTCATTGTGGACTCACCCTTTAAAACCTGAATCTTTACTACCCTGCCTTCACCTGATTCCATGGTAACATCACCGAATACCCTGTAGGCAAAATCATAGCAGAAATGTGCACCCTTATATATAAGAAAGATAATAACGGCGTAAATAATCACATTCAGGCATATTTTCAGGAAACCTCCCGACAATCTTAAAAGAACATCCAAGCCGACAGAACGCCGTTGCCCTTTAGCCTTCGTTGCCATTTAAACCTCCATAAATACCGGCATGATAACCGGTCTTCTCTTCATTCTCTTCCAAAGATAATCCGCAAGGCTGTCGCGTATAAGTGATTTCATCTTATTCCAGTCTGAAATTCCGCGCTCACAAATCAAATCGATAGTGGCAATAACCTGCTCTTCGAGCTCCTCAAGCAGCTCCTCTGATTCCTTAACATAAACAAAGCCCTTGGAAATAATATCCGGACCGGCTACTATTTCTCCGGTTGCTCCGTCAATAGATAATGCAACAATGATAAGCCCGCTTTCAGAAAGCTGCTGTCTGTCACGAAGTACAATATTGCCGACATCACCGACTCCAAGGCCATCAACCATCAGAGCACCGACCTTAACCTTATCTACAAGTGCGGCATGATTCTTCGAAAGCTCAAGTACATCGCCCGAGGACAGAATAAACACATTATCCTTTTCAAGCCCCATGCTGATAGCGAGCTCCTTATGAGTAACAAGGAACCGGTATTCTCCATGAAGGGGAATTGCATACTGCGGCTTAACAAGCGAGTATATCAGCTTAATTTCCTCCTGACATGCATGTCCTGAAACATGTGCATCCTGGAAAATAACCTTCGCTCCGATCATTGAAAGCTCATTGATTACCTTAAAAATATTTTTTTCATTACCGGGAATCGCTGAAGAACTGAATATAACAACATCTCCCGGAACAATAGTAACCTTTTTGTGGATATTGGCAGCCATCCTCGAAAGAGCAGCCATAGCCTCGCCCTGGCTTCCGGTAGTAATCAGCACAAGCTTATCCTCAGGATAGCTCTTCATCTGCTCAATAGGAATAATAGTATCTTCCTTTACGGTAATATAGCCAAGGTCGCAAGCCGTAGTAATCACATTAACCATACTGCGGCCTTCAATTATTACCTTACGGCCATATTTTTCAGCTGAATTAATAATCTGCTGAACACGGTCAACATTTGTCGAAAAAGTAGCAACAATAATTCTATTTGTGGAATTCTCCATAAATATTGAATCAAAGGTTTTTCCGACTGTTTTTTCTGACATGGTAAAGCCAGGACGCTGTACATTTGTACTATCGCACATTAATGCAAGTACACCCTTTTTACCAAGCTCAGCAAATCTGCAGAGATCTATCGTCTCACCGTAAACCGGTGTATAATCAACCTTAAAATCGCCTGTATGCACAATGACTCCCGCCGGTGTATGGATAGCAAGGGCCGCAGCATCTGCAATACTGTGATTTGTTCTGATAAACTCAATCCTGAAATCGCCGACATTCACGTTCTGACCGTATTTCATGGTCTTCAGACGAACCTTTTTCGGCATTATATGCTCCTTGAGTTTATTTTCAATAAGTGCGATTGTAAGACAGGTTCCATAAACAGGCACACAAATATCCTTTAAAACATACGGAAGGGCACCGATATGGTCCTCGTGTCCGTGTGTAATAAAGAAGCCCTTTACCTTGTCTATATTTTCCTTTAAGTAGGTAACATCCGGAATAACCAGATCTACGCCCAGCATTTCATCCTCGGGAAAGGCTATTCCACAGTCGACAACAATAATGGAATCCCCATATTCAAATGCTGTAATATTCATACCTATCTGTTCAAGACCGCCAAGCGGAATGATTTTAACAGATGGTTCATCAAACTCTATATTATTTGTTTTTATTTCCATATGTTCTTATTTATTATCTTCCGGTACTATATCGACATCGTCAAGAAGCTCGTTAAAAATATCACCTACTGCATTAAGCTCCACATCGTCATCAACAAGCTCATATGCAAGTTCATTATCTGTAGAATGAACCTCCTTTAAAATGAAAGCATTGCTCTCGCCGGATTCGCTGTCTGCTACAAGTACATAATTAACACCATTCAGTTTGGTGTCGGCTACCGGATAAAGGTCTATTGAAATACCGTCATCAAGTGTAAATTTAATCTTTGTATCCTTTTCTTTATTATCCATGATAATCTCCGTTCCTGATTTATCAGACCTGGTTCTGTCTGCTGTTGGAAAGATAATCAAGATAGCTGCGAAGGATAATAACTGCAGCAATCTTATCAACAACCTTATTCTTGTCTTCAAGGCTCATTCCTGCCTCGTCGAGGGCTCTGTGTGCCTCAACAGTGGTAAGCCGCTCATCCCAAAGCACAACCTCAAGACCTGTACGTCTTTCCAGGTCATCCTTAAATTCACGTGATTTTTCTGCTCTGTCGCCTTCAGAACCGTCAAGCTTTTTCGGAAGTCCGAGAACAATTTTGTCAATATCGTATTCTACAATAAGCTCTTCAATCCTTGCAAGCGTCTTACGAAGCTTGTTTTCATGAGTCCTTCTGATTGTTTCAATTCCCTGTGCTGTAATAAGCAGTTCATCACTCACAGCAACTCCGCAGGTCATGGCTCCGAAGTCGAGCCCCATAATCCGTTTTCCCATTATTTAAAATTCTGTCTGATGTATCCCTTCAGCAGCTCCTCTATAATCTCGTCTCTTTCTACATACATTATCTTGCTTCTTGCCCCATCATGGCTTGTAATATATGTAGGATCCCCGGACATGATATATCCGACAATCTGGCTTACAGGATTGTAGCCCTTTTCGTTGAGAGCCCTGTATACATCCGCAATTGTATCCTTTACTAAATTTTCCTGATCCTTCACAGGTCTGAAGTATTGAGTATCGCCTCTGTTTTCCATTGTAAATCCCCTATTCTGCACAACTGTTTTACGGGTTATGCTCCGCAGATGACCATTAGTCATCGTTTAATTATACTTCAAAAATAAATAAAGTTCAACATAATTTAAACAGGTCTGCAAAAAACAAATAAAAATTATTAAAAATCATTTAAAAACACAGTTGATTGTCAAAGTAATTCCGCTATCAGAGTACCATCATCGCTTATCGAAACAATCCTGACATCAACAATTGAATTAATGCTTAATGAAGCTGCTTTGAAATTTATTAATACATTAACATAACGTGTAGTAAGACCGCTGTACCTTCCATTCTTTTCTTCCTCTATCAAAACACGCTCAGCCTGACCGACAAAGGATGAATTATAAGCATAATGCATTTTATCATCCAGCTCACCAAGCTGTCTGCTTCTTTCATGCTTGATTTTTTCAGTCAGCTGGTTTTTCATTTTATCAGCAATCGTGCCCGCCCTGCGTGAATATTTAAATATATGCATTTTACTGAATGCAGCCCGTTCAAGCATATTCCTTGATTCATTAAATTCTTCCTCGGTTTCACCGGGAAAGCCGACAATAACATCTGTAGTAATTGCAGGTCTGTCAAATACACTGCGTAAAATATCACATTTTTCCAAAAATTCATCTGCGGAATAATGCCTGTTCATTCTTTTCAAAACAGTATCACAGCCACTTTGAAGTGACAGATGAAAATGAGGACAGAAATTTGGAATTTCAGAAAGTGCCTTTGCAAAATCAGTTGTAATGATACGTGGTTCAAGTGAACCCAGTCTTATTCGTTCAATACCATTTATAACAGATAAACGTCTGATTAGAGCAAGCAGTGTATTGTTTTTGTTATCTGCCTTTTCATAGTTCATATTACCATAGCTGGAAAGATGTATTCCTGTAAGCACTATCTCCTTAAAGCCGTTTTGGGCAAGGTTTTCAACCTCATTTATAATGCTCTCCATATCCCTTGAACGTACTCTTCCCCTTGCATAGGGTATTATGCAGTACGCACAGAACTGATTACAGCCATCCTCTATTTTAACAAAAGCACGGGATTTTTCGGGATAGGTTTCAAGAAACATTTCCTCAAAACACTTTTCTTCGGCAATTTTGTCTACAAGACATAAAGCCTCCTTATCCTTAAGATATTTAATAACAGCCTCTGATACAGCACCCTTATGGTTATTTCCGATTACAATATCAGCATCTCCCTCCGAAAGAAGCTTTTCGCCCCCAACCTGTGCGTAACAGCCTGTAGCAACAATCAGGGCATCCGGGTTCTGTTTTCTTGCCTTATGAAGCATCTGGCGTGATTTACGGTCAGCGATATTTGTAACAGAGCAGGTATTTATCACATAAATATCTGCAGACTGTTCAAAATCCACAATTTCGAACCCGTTTTTCAGAAGCTCCTCACGAATCTGTTCAGATTCACAGGAATTAACCTTACATCCAAGAGATAATATACCAACCTTAGCATTATTCATATAACAAAATTACCTTTCATCAAAAATGCACAAGAAATATAAAATATAACTATTTATTTAGTATATATTGATTATACACATTAAATACATCACATAAAAAGTTTGTCTGTTCTGTATATTGACTTTTACTGGGCAAACCTATATACTCATTAATGTAAACAAGATAATTTGATGTAACAAATTATAAATATTTTCATTTCGAAAGGGGTTAAAACTATGAAAACAGTAAAAATCAGCTTAAATTCAATTGATGCAGTTAAGTCATTTGTAAACACAGTAACTAAATTCGATTCAGATTTTGATCTTGTATCAGGCAGATATGTAATTGACGCAAAGTCAATCATGGGTATCTTCTCACTTGATCTTTCAAAGCCTATCGAGCTTAACATCCATTCAGAGGATGACGTTGAAAACATTCTTGAAAGCTTAAAGAGCTATATCATCGGATAATTTTCACGACTTCTATCATCAGAAGTATTTCTGAAATAAACACCCGGTCATCTGACCGGGTGTTTTTGTTTACACTAAATTCAGATTTCAATAATCTCCACTGTTTCAATTGCCTTTTGTACAAGCTCTTCTATTACACCCTCAAGCCGTCTTTCAGAGCGCTCAATAATATTTAAATATGGCTTTGTAACAGGATGCTTCGCAACAAATATCGTACAGCAGTCTTCATAGGGCTCGATAGATGTCTCATATGTGTTAATCTTTTCCGCAATATCAACAATATCCTGCTTATCAAATGCAATAAGCGGCCTGTATACAGGAAGCCTGCAAACAGCATTTGTACATAAAAGGCTCTGAGGCGTCTGGCTTGCAACCTGTCCGATTGATTCACCGGTAATAAGTGCCTGACATTTCAGTTCTTCTGCAAAATGCTCTGCAATACGCATCATATATCTTCTCATTATGATAGTAAGTTCTTCTCTGGGACATTTATCAATGATTGCAAGCTGTACATCGGTAAAATTGACAACGTGAAGCCTTATATGTCCTGTATAAACACTTATAAGCTTCGCAAGGTCAACAACCTTCTGCTTTGCACGCTCACTTGTATAGGGCGGTGCATGAAAATAAACAGCATCAATGATAACTCCTCTTTTTGCAACCATATAGCCGGCAACAGGACTGTCAATTCCGCCTGAAAGCAGAAGCATGGCATGACCGTTTGCGCCAAGAGGCATACCACCAAGTCCTTTGATTGATTCCGAATATACATAAGCCATATTTCGGATTTCAACATAAAGCTTAACCTTAGGATTATGAACATCAACCTTCAGATTATCAAATCTGTCAAGCAGGTATCCGCCCATCTCACAGGCAATTTCAGGAGACTGCATCGGGTAAGATTTATCTGAACGTCTTGCTTCTACCTTGAAGGTAATTTCCTCATTTCCATAGCGCTGTCCGACATAATCTCCAACACGTCCGGTAAGGTTGTCCCAGGTAGCATCCTCAATTACAACCGCAGGACAGATTTCCCATACACCGAAAACGGTCTTCATCTGAGCAACAGCTTCATCAAAATCGTACTCATCGGGACACATTACCTTTAGTCTTCCCTGCTCCCTTTCGACAGTAAAGCCGTCTGCAACCTTTGCAAGCTTTTCTGCTAATCTGTCGCAAAGGGCATCCTCAAATACATAACGGTTTTTTCCTTTAATACCGATTTCCGCATACTTAACCAAAAAGGCTTTATAAATCATTCTAATTACCATTCCTTTCATCAGAATCTGCTGTTTATCTTCTGGAAAATCTTGAATATACAGGAACAAGCTCCTTTAAACAGTCAATACAATAATCTATTTCTTCAATCGAAGTATTTACTCCGAAGCTGAATCTTAAGGTGGAATCAAGGAGCTCCTTTTTTACTCCGACAGCCTTAAGTGTCGAGCTTATGCCGGGATGATTTGAGGAGCAGGCCGAACCTGAGGATACGCATATACCTTTTTCCTCAAGTGCATGAAGAAGTACCTCAGCCTTTATTTTTTCAAAGCTTATACTCACTATATGTGGTGCTGTCTCCCTTATCAGCCATTCCCCTTCAAACGGAACACCGTTTACATGCGTACCGGGAATTTCGGAAATTCTTTCAAGAAAATGTTTCTTTAAATCGAAAATACGGTTCATTTTCTCCTGATGATTTTCATAGAATTCCTTAACGGCCTCTCCAAGACCGGCGATGGCAGGAACATTTTCGGTTCCGGAACGTCTGTTTTTCTGCTGTCCTCCTCCAAATATAAGAGGACGAAGCTTAACCCCTTCATCGACATACAGAAAACCGCTTCCCTTCGGTCCGTTTATCTTGTGTCCACTTACACTCAGCATGTCTATCCCGAGTTTTTTCGGATATATTTTATATTTGCCGAAGGCCTGAATTGCATCAACATGAAAAATCACATTGCTTTTTTTCCCTTTGATTGCACTTGAAATAGCCTCGATATCCTGAACAGCACCTATTTCATTGTTTACATACATTATCGAAACAAGAATTGTATCGTCCTTCATTAATCGAAGCAGCTCATCAATTATAATGTGTCCCATATTATCTACAGGTGCAAAATCAATCTTAAAGCCAAAATCCTCAAGCGATAAAAGCGGATTATATACTGAAGCATGTTCAAAACCTGACGCAATAATATGGTTTCCGCTTCTTTTATTGGCAAGCGCCGCACCTATAAGGGCCATATTATTCGATTCAGTTCCGCCTGAGGTGAAAATAATTTCCTTCGGACCAACCTTTAAGGAATCAGCAATTATACCTGTTGCATTTTTAATATACTGCTCTGCCTCAAAGCCCTTATTGTGCTTAGATGAGGGATTTCCGTAATCAACGGACATCGTCTGTTTTACTATTTCTGCAACACGGTCACTTGTACGAGTCGTTGCAGCATTATCAAGATAAGCTTCCACGTTATATCCTTTTCTACTGGGCTGTAAAACCAATCACAGATAAAACCATAAGTCCTGCAGTTTCAGTTCGTAAAATTCTTTTTCCAAGAGTAATGGGCTTTATTCCATTTTCAACGGCCAGTTCAATTTCAGAAGGTTCAAAGCCGCCTTCAGGACCGATAAAAACAGCAACATCACCCTTATTCCTAAAGCATTTTATCAGCTCAAGAGCACTGTTCATACCCTCCGCCGAGCTGTCGGCATTTTCATAGGGGATAACGGCAGCTCCCATTTTGGCAGCCATTGCAACAGCATTTTTAAAGCCGGTAACATGACAGACCTCAGGAATCAGACCCCTTCCGGACTGCTTTGCCGCAGCCTCTGAAATAGCCTGCCAGCGTTCTATTTTCCTGGCTTCCTTTTTATCATCCTCAAGTCTGACAATTACTCTTTTTGTCATAACGGGAATGATACTGTATACGCCGAGCTCAACAGCCTTCTGGATAATCATTTCCATTTTATCCTTTTTGGGAAGTCCCTGAAAAAGATAGACCTTAAAGGGAAGCTCAGCCTCAGAAATACCGCTGTCAAGTATATCTGCAGTTACGGTATTTTTATCATATCCGTCTATTTTACAATGATAGTCAACACCCTCGCCGTCACAGATTATAATTTCCTCACCGGGATTCATTCGAAGGACATTTTTAATATGATTATAATCATCACCGCATAATACTATCCTGTTTTCAGAAATATTCGATTTATCAGTATAAAAATGATACATGAAACCCTCCTGTTACAGTCTTTAAAGTGTTCAGCCATATATTAATATTAATTCAAAAAAATCATCTGCAAACCTTTGCTACTATACTCACCCAGTCATTCATATGGGTAGTTTCAACAATTTCAAAGCCGTTTTCAAGTAAAGCCTTCCTGACGGCTTCTTCCTTTGTATTGATAATTCCGGAGCTGATAAAAAGTGTATTTTCCCTCATGTACTTACTGCATACTGAGGAAAGAGGAATAATAATATCCGCAAGAATATTGGCTACAACTACATCAAAACGGTCGAACCCTATGCTTCTGCATAATGCATCATCTTCTAAAACATTTCCGGTAAAAAATCTGATTGCACCGGGAATAATTTCAATTAAGCTGTTCTCAGCTGAGCTTTTTTTTGAAGAAAGAAATGCTTCATCGAGGTATTCTGAAGGAATATTATTTATCGGTGCATTTTCAACAGATGTCCTGGTGGCATTATCGTCGACATCTATACCTAATGCACCCGATGCACCAAGCTTCATACCTGCGATTGCAAGAATACCGCTTCCGCATCCGACATCGAGAAGTCTCTGTCCTTCTTTCAGATACTTTTTTAGATTCAGTATACACAGCTTTGTTGTCTCATGCGAACCGCTTCCAAAGGCTGTTCCGGGATCAATTTCAAGAACCATATCTCCCTCACACCTGTCCTCAAGGTCGGTCCAGGTGGGCTTTATCACAATTGTATCATCGATTCTGAAGGGATGAAAAAATTCCTTCCAGTTGTTTATCCAGTCCTTATCCTCTGTTTCACCGACTGTCATTTTTAAGCTTCCAAGCCTGTATTCATCTGAATAAACAGACAGATTCTCAAGAACATCCCTGCAGAGACTGTCGCAGTCGACATCCTCATCACAGTAAAAGCTGATTTCTGCGACACCGTCATCCGGAGGAAGCTCAGGAAGAATATCGATAAACATCTTTTTCTTATCTTCCTCTGAAAGCTGTATTTTATCCTCAATTTCTATTCCTTCAATGCCCATTTCATTTAAAACGGCACTGACAAGATCCTCGGCCTCTGTTGTAGTTTCAAGCTTAATCTTCTTCCACTTCATAAAATCATCCCCTTAAAGTTTTTCAAGTATTCCAATAAGCATTTTCCATACTCTTGCAGTTGATGAAATACTGAGTTTTTCCGAAGGTGTATGTATATCGGTCAGATCCGGTCCAAATGATATTGCATCAAGTCCCGGAAGCTTTTCCATAAAAATTCCACATTCAAGACCTGCGTGGATAGCCTCAACAACAGGTTCTCTTTCGTACTGCTCCCTAAATACCTGTACACATGTATCGCGAAGCGGAGAATTTTCCATAAAATCCCAGCCCGGATATTCACCGTGAGTTGTAATTCTGCCACCGGACAGTTCCAGCAGATCTTTAATTTCCTCTACAACTGCATCCTTACGCTCCTTTATGGAGGAACGTACAGAACAGCTGAATTTCAGAAGATTTTTTTCAAGCCTTAAAATCCCTAAATTTGCTGATGTTTCAACAAGTCCCGGAATCTTACTGCTCATGCTTCTCACGCCCTGGGGAAGATAATGAAGAACTCCCAATGCCTCCTTGGTTGACTCGGCAGTAAGCGGTTCATAGCTGAAGGTAAGCTCAGTCCTTGGTACCTGCTCACAATAAAGGTGAAGCCCCGGATCGTCCTGTCCAAACTGCTCCTTAAGTCTTTCATCATATAAAGAAATAAGTCCTTCGAATTTTTCTGAATCCTCGGGAGCAACCCCAACAAGAGAATTTGAATTATCAGCAATTACATTATCAAATTTTCCACCGAAAATATTACTTAAATATATTGTACAGACAGTACAAATTTCATATAAAACAGCGCCGAGTGTATATGTCGCACTTGCCCTGTTTTTATCTATATCACAGCCCGAATGACCACCTAAAAGACCATCAAGCTTAACCTTGTAAAATTCAAACTGCTGGATATCATCACTTGAAGCATAATGTCCCAGCCCATCACACAGACGTTTTACGGGAAGCTCAGCATTTACGCGAACTCCACCTGCACAGCCACATGTAAATATACCCTCATCCTCGCTGTCGATATTTAAAAGCTTACGCCCCTTTATCTGTGATGCATCTATACCGGTTGCGCCGTCCATTCCGGTTTCCTCGTCAACCGTAAATACAGCCTCAATTGATGGATGCTTTATCGTATCTGAAGCAAGAACAGCCATTGCCATTGCAACAGCAATACCATCATCACCGCCAAGTGTGGTTTCATCAGCAAATATAAAATCATTCTCGTGCAAAAGGGTAATCGGATATTTGGACATATCAAGACGGCTGTTTGCGGTTTTGGCACAAACCATATCAAGATGACCCTGGATAATAACCGGTTCATGGTCCTCGTAGCCTACACTTGCATTCTTACGGATAATGACATTGTTCAGTTCATCCTGATACCAGTCTAATCCGTGTTCCCTTGCAAAATTGACACACAGATCACTTACCTGTTTTGTATTACCTGACCCTCTCGGTACTGAGGACAGCAACTCAAAATATTTAAAAACCTCTTTAGGTTCAATATTCTCAAGCATATCATTCTCCATGCCCCATTAATAATATATAATAATGATTAATCTGAGGCATCAAACAATCGGATAAAAACTGTATTAATTCAGTAAATAAGGACATATCTTAAGCGTTTTCACATAATCTGTGTAAGCACAATCAGAAAACTGAACGTCACTAAGATATGTCCCTTATATTGTTTCAAATATAAAAACCATATTTCCTGATAAACACAAGCTGTCAGGAAATAGTAAATGAGAAATCCAAAGACGTAGGCTTATTTAGCAGCAGCCTGAACTGCAGTAATAGCGATAACGCCAACGATATCCTCTGCGTAGCAGCCACGTGAAAGATCATTTACGGGAGCTGCAAGACCCTGCATAACAGGTCCATAAGCCTCTGCCTTTGCAAGTCTCTGAACAAGCTTATAGCCGATATTACCTGCATCGAGGTCAGGGAAAATAAGTGTATTGGCCTGTCCTGCAACCTTTGAGCCGGGAGCCTTTGAAGCACCTACCGAAGGAACGATTGCAGCATCAAGCTGAAGCTCACCGTCAAGCATGATATCAGGATACTTCTCCTGGGCAATCTTTGTAGCCTCAACAACCTTTGTTATATCATCATGCTTTGCGCTGCCCTTTGAAGAATGGCTAAGCATTGCAACCTTCGCATCCTTGCCTGTAAGAAGCTTAAAGCTCTTTGCAGACTGTGAAGCGATTTCTGCAAGTGTCTCAGGATCGGGATTCTGATTAAGTGCACAGTCACCGAATACGAAAACACCATTCTCACCAAGCTCACAATCAGGAACGATCATAAGGAAGAAGGCTGAAGCAGACTTGTTGCCGGGAGCTGTCTTCAGAATCTGAAGGCAGGGACGAAGTGTATTTGCTGTTGAATGGCATGCACCTGAAACAACACCGTCAGCATCGCCCATCTTAACCATCATTACGGCAAAAGTAGTAAAATCAGTTGTAAGTGACTGTAAAGCAAGCTCGGGAGTCATTCCCTTTGCCTGACGAAGCTCAACAAGCTTTGCGATATATGCATCAAGCTTATCGCTTGTCTTAGGATCGATAATAGTAGCGCCTGAGAGGTCAAGTCCCTCACCAAGCTTTAATACATCTGCCTCTGCACCAAGAATAACAACCTTTGCGTTGCCTTCCTTAAGTGTTGTTGCAGCTGCTTCAAGAACTCTTCTGTCTTCTCCCTCGGGAAGAACGATTGTCTTGATGTCTTTTCTTGCACGTGCCTTGATTTCATCAATAAAGCTCATAATTTAATCCTCCAATAATATTTATGAAATTTTAAGCCTCAACAACAGACTTTGTTTCCCTTGCAATAACAAGCTCTTCGTTTGTAGGAATTACAAGAAGCTTAATCTTTCCGTTAGGTCCGGTGATATCCTTTACAGGTACAGGACAGGAATCTGTATTCTTCTCCTTATCAACCTCGATGCCATATACATCAAGTCCTTCAAGGATTTCATTAATGATGAAGCCGTTCCACTCTGAAATACCTGCTGTAAATACGATACAGTCTACTCTTCCGAGAACTGCCATATAAGCACCAACGTACTTCTTGCAGTCATATGCAAACTTATCAAGTGCAAGCTGTGCACGTGCACCCTTAACACCACCCTCTGCAACATTTGCAGTAAGGTCACGGAAATCGGAATATCCGCCTGAAAGTCCCTTAAGTCCTGATTCCTTATTAAGGTATGTAAGAATCTGGTCAATGTCATAGCCCTTCTTATGTGCAAGGAACTGAACTGCTGAAGCATCAATATCACCGGCACGTGTTCCCATACAAACACCTGCAAGGGGAGTAAAGCCCATTGACGTATCAACACACTCGCCACCCTTTACGGCACTGATTGAGGAACCGTTTCCAAGATGACAGGTGATGATATTAAGGTCCTTAATATCCTTTCCAAGATATTCAGCAGCCTTACCTGAAACGAATTTATGGCTTGTTCCGTGTGCACCATAACGGCGTACATGATGCTCAACATAATCCTCGTACTTAATATTATACATATACGCCTTTTCGGGCATTGTAAGATGGAAGGTGGTATCAAATACAAGAACCATGGGTGTATTGGGCATAACCTCACGGCAGGCGATAACACCGGTGTAAGCATGAGGATTGTGAAGCGGTCCTAATTCAAAGGTCTTCTTTAATCTTTCAAGACTTTCTTCTGTAACAAGTGTAGGCTTCTTGAAATATTCGCCTGAAGCAACTACTCTGTGTCCTACTGCCCTGATTTCCTCCATCGATGAAATGCAGCCGTTTACCTTATCAACAAGCAGTGAAAGAATCACCTCAATGGCGTCCTTATGTGAAGGAAGATCCTTCTCGATAATAACCTGCTCCTTATCTCCGGCTTTATGCTTAACAAATGATTTGTCGATACCAATTCTGTCAGCATTTCCCTTTGCAAGAACACTTTCATTTTCCATATCGATAAGCTGATACTTTAATGATGAGCTTCCTGCATTCATTACAAGAACTTTCATTGTAATTTCCTCCTGTTATTCTATATACAATACATTTTTACGGTATAAATCCGCATTTGGATTTATTATAACAATCATACGCCTTTTTTTCAACACCATTTTACCGCATAAATCAATTATTTTTTGTATAATATCACCAAAATTTATGAATACTGAGTCAAAAACACGAGGTCCTAAAGAATTACGGTAAAGCTTGTTTTTTCCGGAGTGCTCTCAACCTCAACATCTCCGTTATGAAGAAGGACTATTTTTTTTACTATTGCAAGACCGACACCGTTTCCGGGCGATGCATGTGATTCGTCAGCCTGATAAAATTTATTAAATACCTTGTTTATTGCATTCTCCGGTATAGGCTCTCCGTTATTTGATACTACAACCCTTGTTTCAGAATCGTTCTGGCTGATGTTTACTGAAACCCTGCCGTCCTGAGGAGCATATTTGATTGCATTATCAAGAAGATTTATCCAGACCTGTTTTAACTGTTCCTCATTTCCGGATATGGTTATTTCATCAAACTCAAGGGATAAATCTATATTCTTTTTAGTCCATTTATTTTCCATCAGAAGAACACAGTTACGTATCTGCTCAGAGAGGTTAAATTCACTGATATTTGTCAGAATTGTCTGATTCTCAACCTTTGTAAGAGCCAGTACATTAGTAGCCATTGACGAAAGCCGCATAGATTCCTCTTCTATAATATCAAGGTATTCAAGACGCTGCTGTTCATCAAGTGTATCATCGTATTTAAGCAGCTTGGCAAACCCTGCAATGGAAACAATGGGAGTTTTGAATTCGTGTGAGAAATTGTTGATGAAATCCGAACGCATCATTTCAGTATTATCCAGCTCCTCTGCAAGCTGATTGAAGGTATTTACTGCTGCAAGATTATGTCCCATAATACCCTCATATTCAAGACGCGTCTTATAGTCACCGTTTACAAGACGTTCCATTGCATGTAAAAGTGTGTTAACGGGACGCATGGGAATACGGGCTGCAATAGGTGTAAGTGTTGCTCCAAGCGCAATACTGCATATGGAAATGCCTATTACAAAGCCCTTCAGGTTAAACTGCTTGTCACCCTGCTCAAGAACGCCGGAATTCATCAGTATAAAAATAACAATCAGTATGATTCCAACAACAAGCAGCAGTATAAGAAGCACAACAACCGAAAAAAGTGCCGAGGTTTTAAGAGTCTGCTTGCCTTCCTCATATATTCTTTTCATGACGGAATACCCCCAAATAAATAATTCTGATCCGTTAAATTTCTTTATAGTACATCTGATTATAACATAAGGACAGTAGTTCTGCCACAAATATCAGAACCACTGTCCTTAAATAATTTCTATTCTGTTATTAAAAGAACATCATACATGACGTACAGCCTTATACCCAAGTCCCCTCACGGATTCTATTTCAAACTCGGTCCAGCCCTCGAAACGCTTTCTGAGTCTGCCTATATGGACAGTAACAGTTTCCCAGCCCGTTTCACAGTCTGAACCCCAGATTTCATCCATAAGCTGAATACGGGTAAAAATCTTACCCGGATATGATAAAAGCTTATATAAAAGCATAAATTCCTTCTGTGGCAGTTCCTGAACAGAATTACCTTTTTTTACTGAAAAGGACTCATAGTCAAGTATTACATCACCTATTACAATCCTTCTTTCACTTGCAATTTTTGCACGACGAAGAAGTGCCTTGATGCGCAGAAGCATTTCCTGTTCATCAATCGGCTTGGTGATATAGTCATCCGTCCCGACAATAAAGCCCTTTCTTCTGTCCTCAGGAAGCTGCTTGGCAGAGGCCATGAGAATCGGAAGATCATTATTGGTATCACGTAATAGCTGTGTGAGCTCATAGCCGTCCATTTCAGGCATCATTATATCGATTACGGCAAGATCAATATGTTCATTTTCAATCTGTTCAAGGGCCTGGAGACCATTTTCGGCCGTAAAAACCTTATACTGTTCATTTTCAAGAACAGCCTTTAAAAGCCTCCGGATATTCTTGTCATCATCTACCACGAGAATATTTATCACTTTATTCTACCTCTTTGTTTGCTTTTTTAGCCTTTTTCTCTTGTTTCCTTGCTTCTCTTTCTTCTTTTCTTGCCTGTGATTTTTTCTTCGCGGATTTAGTCACTGCATCAGTCAGGATTCCGAGGTTTTCAAGTATGTTTTCCTCGTTAAGAAGTCCGACTATAGCATTACCTTCACGAAGCGTAAGCTTTCCGTTTGACATACAGATCATTGTATTTAAAGGAACCTCAGGGTCAAGATTAAAGCTCTTCTGCTTTTCACCCATAAAGGCAGCCTTGCCGTTTATTATTACATTCAGGAATTTATAAATTCGTCCGCCCCATTTGGTCTCAAGACAGTCCTCAAGTGTGTTTCTTAAGGTAAGCGGTGCATTCTTCGGCTTTTTAGTCTCAGGAAGGCTGCTTCCGTAGAGAATTTCAAATTCATCTGCAGTAATTTTAGCCGGGTCACCATTAAAGTATGTCGGAAGCTGATCAGCAGAAAATGCGGGTTCTGCTATATCCTCAAAATTAAAGGCTACTTCACCCGAAAGCCTTATGTCGCGGCTTGAAGAACCAACACGTATTTCGTATTTTCCGGGCTCAACATACCAGTCAGAAATAGAAGTATTATAATATGCAAAGGCTCTCTCATCCAGACTGATAGTAATGCTTTTCTGTTCTCCCGGCTCAAGAAATACCTTTTCAAAGCCCTTTAATTCCTGAAGCGGTCTGTAGGTTTTACTGTCCTTTTTACTTACGTAAAGCTGAGCTGCCTCAGCACCTGCAACAGCACCCGTATTTTTAACCGTAAAGCTGGCGGTTGCTGTTTTTCCATTTGTCTGAAGAGAAAGATTACCGTATTCAAAGGTTGTATATGAAAGACCATGTCCAAAGGGGAATAAAACCTCCTTATTGACCTTATCATAATATCTGTAGCCGATAAAAATACTCTCTCTGTATTCAACGGTCATCTCTCCGGGAAAATTATCAAAGCTGGGATTGTCCGATAATTTAACCGGGAAGGATTCAGCAAGCTTTCCTGAAGGATTTGCTGCACCAAAAAGCAGATCTGCAACTGCCTCGCCGGATGCTTCACCGCCCAGATAAGCCTCCAGAACGGCATTTACACATTTTATCCAGGGCATTTCAACTGGCGAACCGTTATGTAATACGACTGCAGTATTTTTGTTAAGCTTTCCGATTTCGCGGATAAGCTTATTCTGGGATTTAGGCATCCTCATATTTTTCCTGTCGGCACTCTCATACTCATAGCTTTCAGGAAGACCGGCAAAAATGACAACCTTATCAGCTGCTTCCGCTTTTTCAAGGACATCTTCAAGTAAAAACTCATCGTTTTTCTCATCTTCTAAATCATATCCGCGTACATAATCAACAGTGGCATACCGCTCTGCAGCCTTTAATGCACTTATTATCTTCGCACAATGTACATGTGAGCTTCCACCGCCCTGAATTCTGGGATTTTCAGCAAATTCACCGACAAATAGAATCTTCTCATCCTTTTTCAACGGAAGAGCACCATCATTTTTAAGAAGAACCATTGACTCTCTTGCAAAACGTCTTGCTTTTTTATGGTCGGCTACATAATCAAAGCCCTTTCTCTCACGCTTTCCTGCATTATAATCAGGATTTGAAAGGAAGCCTGTATGCTTATCCACAAGAGTAAGAACACGATTAACCGCCTTATCAAGGGCATCCTCATCAAGGTCTCCCTGAACGACAGCTTCAATAAGCTTTTCCTCGTTAATGCCCCAGCTTCCTGGCATCTCAAGGTCAAGACCGGCAGGCACACCCTTGGTTCTGTCACAGACAGCACCCCAGTCGGACATAACAAGCCCGTCAAAGCCCCATTCATCACGAAGTATATCATTCAGAAGCTTTGGATTTTCGGAGTTGTATACGCTGTTAATCTTATTATACGAGCACATTACTGTTTCAGGAGCAGCAGTCTTTACAATTTCCTCATATGCTGCAAGGTATATTTCCCTAAAGGCTCTTTCATCAATTATTGCGGATACTGTCATTCTGTGCTTTTCCTGATTGTTTGCAGCAAAATGCTTGATGCTAACACCTGTACCGCAGGACTGAATTCCCTTTACATATGAGGACGCCATCTGTCCTGCAAGAAAGGGATCCTCAGACATATATTCAAAATTTCTTCCGCACAGAGGTGAACGTTTCATATTAAGCGCGGGACCTAATACTACATCAACGGATTCCCTCTTACACTCCTCGCCAAGTACCGTACCAACCTCATAAATCATATCACGGTTAAAGGAGGAAGCAAGACCTGTTCCTGAAGGAAAGCATACGGCGCGGCGGCTGTCGCCCGGCTTTTTGACTGATGCATCCTGAATTCTTAATCCATGAGGGCCATCAGCAACATAAACACTTGGAATTCCAAGTCTCTCTATAGCCCTTGTCTTCCACCAGCCATCACCTGATAAAAGAGAAGCCTTTTCCTGAAGCGTCATTTTTTTAATCAATTCATCAAACATTTCTTAATTACCTCCAATCAAAATATGTTTCATTTAAGTCTTATATAGTCTGTTGAATATGTTTTTTCAGGTTTATCCTTAAATTTCAATGTAAATTGTACCGTTACAACGTCACCCGGTTTCATATCCTTAAAGGAAGAGGATGAATAAAGATAACCACAGTAATAAACTGCTCCGACAGGCAATTCTATACTATAAACGGGTTGTGTATATGTTTCCTGATTATTCAGCAAAAGACGGGTAGATGATATTTCATATGCTTCGCTACCGGTATTTTTTATATACATTATCATATTATTCTCATCAGCACCGGATAGCGATACAGTCAAATTTTCATCCGTATAAAAAACACAGTTTCCTTCTTCCTCCCATTCAGAATAAACAGGTCCTGAATATTCGGTATTAATTACCTTTGTTGAAATTAAATCAAAAATAAAGTGTTTATCCGAATTACCAACCTCTATATTTCCAATCAATAAAGAAGAAATTCCTTCAATATCATTCGAGGAAAAATAATTCATTACCTCGTCATAAAATACAATCGATTTTCCGGGTTCAACATATATTTCATTTTCAACATTAAATCGACGTGTTGATATCATCTTTAAATAATTGTTTATACCTTTAAGTTCAAAATCGATATAATAATCATTCTGTGAATTATTAGAAACTGTATATTCGATTTTAAACGTCTTATGCCTGGAATCCCTGTATATTCCGGAAACCTCTGCAGTAATGCCTTCATAGTCAATAAAGCAGGCATTTCCTGTTACTGAATAATTCTCCTTAACATAATTATCTGTCGCTGAAAGGTTCACAGGCTGAGATTCCTGATAGTGAACTGTGCTTGTATCAATAAGAAATACAATGATAATTATTCCGAAAAAAAGAAAAATCGAACAGCCTATAATAAGGAATACCTTAAAAAGTCTGAGCAGCCCCTTCGAAGCATTATCAAGACGTTCAATCTGTTTGCTTGAATGCTCACTGGCAGCCCTGTCGAATTCACTCATATCAATCCTGTGACGGTTTATCCATTCTTCATCATGCGAATATTCGCCGTTGCAGACAGGACATCTTTTATATAGGCCGGTGTTAATTGCATTACCACAATAATCACAGGTGATGACAGGATCTGTATAGGTAAGTTCATCAGCCTTCTTTTTGGCTTCGGATTCATAGCTTTCCTGACTTTTCAGCCTGTTGTATTTCTTTTGGAAACGAAGCGCCAAAATCAGACATAAAGCCGGAATGATAAGCATTAGCAAAATATAAATAAGCATACGCTACCTCCAATTAATATATCACGATTATAGATTTACAATACTTCAAAATAATTATATAACGGAATCTGCTTTATATAAATCTGTCTGTCTTCAATTTACGGTACCATAAATGCTTAATAAAATAGATTTATAATAAAAAACTATATAAGCGAAGTATTTTTGTATGTAACACCTGTAATATAATAATTGTTTTCCTCGCCCTCGCATTTTTTAAGCTTCACGGTGTAGCTGCCGGTCTTCATTTTTTTAGTCTTATTCTTATTAAAATCGTATTCATAAACAAGCATTGTGCATTTGATTGTATAAACACCCTTTTTTAATGAAATGGAATTAACCTTATATCCGGGATAACATGTTCCATAATCACTGAAATTTCCGGTAACATCATACATATCGTCTTTTAACGGATATTTTTTCAGAAACTTATTTGATATAAATTTCGAACCTGAAAAGAATTTTACCGCAAGATCCTTAATCTCTTCCTTTGTGTAGCTTTCCTTTGAATAATGATTGAAGCAGGTTTTTAAAAATTCCTGCTTATCCGCATTTGAAAATTCTGCAGTCTCCTTACCGGAATCCTGATAGATATACAGATACTCATTGATAATATCAAGATACTCCTTCTGCTCCATCGAAAATTCATTCTTTACAAGCTTCGAAGCAGGTATATAGCCTTCATAGAATACGGAATAATTTGAATTATCATAGCCTGTTGTTTCATAAAAGGGCGCATTTTTATCTATTACCTCGGTCTGCTCATCCGTAGGATAATAAATTGTATTTACTATAACCCTGTACCATTCCTTCCCCTTCGAATCTACTATTGTATCAACAATGGAAATAGCATCTGCAAGATGTGTGGTAAGATTCTCTCCGGTCAAAATTTCCTTCACGGTATCACTACCCGATTTTGGATTCTGATAAATCTTTGATGCCTTCTTAACAATTGCTACATATCCATCATTAAATTCACCATCAGAAAAGGCAAAAGTCCTTACTTCTGAAAATGATAATAATGCAATGCCTAAAAAAATCAGTATAAAGCTTCTTAACTTCATAATTCCTCCCATACTAAGCGATGTGCGATTCGCTGATAGTTTTGTTTAGTACGCTCTAAACAAACAATTTATTATCATTATATCAAAGCAGGCAAAAAAATAAATATGATTTTTTAATATAATGAAAAAGATTATACAATCGAGAAGGACCATTATATTTTTACTATAGACATCAAATGCTGTCCCTAAATCAAATAATAAGCATAAATTCTACCTACAATGTAAAAAATTTACTGCTTGAGATTAAATCTTCCAGTTGAAAATAATCAGGAAATTATTTATACTGAAAATGAATATAATGGATTTAAGGTATATATGTAGAAAATATATATTTAACCATTAGGAAGGCATGGGTAAAGATATGAATAAACCTTATAATGATTTAAATACATATCTTCAGAACAGATTTGGCTGTAAGGTGTACAAGCTTTCACTGTCAACCGGCTGCAGCTGTCCCAACAGAGACGGAAACATCGGCACTGGCGGATGTATTTTCTGCAGTGAGGGAGGTTCAGGTGATTTTGCGGCGCCTGCATATTTATCTGTAGGCGACCAGATTGAATATGCAAAAAAACAGATTGCAGCCAAAATAGACAGGCGAGGCAATGAAAAAATAAAATATATTGCATATTTTCAAAGCTATACCAATACCTATGGTCCTGTAGACAAATTAAAAGCAATGTTCTCCGATGCCGCTGCCAATGAAGAAATCTGTGCTATTTCAATAGCAACCAGACCGGATTGCATTACAAACGAATGCATTGACATGCTTTTAAAAATCAACAGAATAAAACCTGTCTGGATTGAACTCGGACTTCAGACAATGCATGCTAAAACAGCAGATTTCATACACCGCGGATATCAGCTTGATGCCTTTGAGGATGCCGTGCGAAGATTAAACAAGGCCGGACTTGAGGTAATTGTACATGTCATTTTAGGCCTTCCCGGTGAAACCGAGGAAATGATGCTTGAAACAATCAGATACATTTCAGATCCGCGATTTAAAATTCAGGGTATAAAGCTTCAGCTTCTCCATGTCTTAAAAAATACAGAGCTTGGAAGACGATTTAACGAAGAATTAAAGGCGGTCCAGAACAGTGTAAAGGAAATTGCAGACAAGGACAGTCTAAGCAGGGAAGAAAAGGAATATATACGTGCCGATATATGTGCACAGCACCTCGGACTTCATATCCGTACTGCAGAGGAATACATCAATCTTCTGGCCTGCTGTCTAAAAATTCTGCCTCCTGATATGATAATCCATCGCCTCACAGGAGACGCTCCCAAGGATCTGTTAATATATCCCAAATGGAGCACAAACAAAAAAATAATACTGAACGGCATAAATTCAGCCAAAGAATAAATAAAAAACCTCTCTTCCAGCCCAAGGAAAGAGAGGTTTTTTGCAAATCATTGTAAGGATTTCTTCAAAAAATATTAATACTATAAAAATGACCTCCCTGCAAAATATTTGTAAGGAGGTCATCAAATTTTATTTAATTCTTCAACATGAAACAAGGGGATAATTTAAACCAAAAACCCACTGGTTTTTGTGTTTAAATTATGGCGCACTTTAGTGCGCTATTATACCCAACCCTGAGCCATCATTGCATCTGCAACCTTACGGAAGCCTGCAAGGTTAGCACCTGCAACAAGATTGTAGCCGATACCGTACTCATCGCAGGCATCAACAATCTGCTGATGGATATTCTTCATGATGTTCTTGAGCTGCTTATCAACTTCCTCTGCTGTCCAAGAAAGTCTCTCTGAGTTCTGGCTCATCTCAAGACCTGATGTAGCAACACCACCTGCATTAACAGCCTTTGAAGGTGTGATAAGAACGCCATTCTCCTGGAAGTACTTAACAGCCTCATTTGTGGTAGGCATATTAGCAACTTCGTTAACATACTTGATACCTGCAGCTACAACAGCCTTAGCATCATCGATGTTGATTTCGTTCTGGAATGCGCAAGGCATGCAAACGTCAACCTTAACATTGCCCCAAGGCTTCTTGCCTGCTACGAACTCAGCCTTATCCGGGAACTTATCAGCCATATCCTGTGATTTGTTACGGTTGGAAGCTCTCATTTCAAGCATGTAGTTAATCATTTCATCGGTCATGCCGTCCTTCATATAGCAATATCCGTCGGGACCTGAGATTGTGAGAACCTTACCGCCGAGTTCTTTAATCTTCTGAGCAGCACCCCATGCTACGTTACCGAAACCTGAAAGAGCAAATGTCTGACCTTCAATGGTCTTGCCCTCATGCTTCATAACCTCGCTCCAGAAGTATGTTGCACCATAGCCTGTAGCCTCGGGACGGATAAGAGATCCGCCGTATGAAAGACCCTTGCCTGTAAGAACGCCATTCTCGTAAGCATCCTTAATTCTTTTGTACTGTCCGAATAAGTAACCGATTTCACGTCCGCCTACACCAACATCGCCGGCAGGAACGTCTACGTTAGGTCCGATATGTCTGTAAAGCTCTGTCATAAATGCCTGGCAGAATCTCATTACTTCTGCATCTGACTTGCCCTGGGGATCAAAATCTGATCCACCCTTACCGCCACCCATAGGAAGGCTTGTAAGGCTGTTCTTGAAGGTCTGCTCGAAAGCAAGGAACTTCATCATTCCCTGATATACAGCGGGATGGAATCTTAATCCTCCCTTGTAAGGTCCGATTGCTGAATTGAACTGTACTCTGTATCCACGGTTAACCTGGGGCTTACCCTGATCATCCATCCATACAACTCTGAATGAAATAATTCTCTCGGGCTCAACAAGTCTCTCAAGGAGCTTATTTGCCTCATACTCGGGATGCTTCTCGATAGCAGGCTCAAGTGATGTAAGAACCTCTTCAACGGTCTGAAGGAACTCAGGCTCAGAAGCATTCTTCTTCTTAACGTCTTCAATAACTCTTGCAATGTAAGCGTTCATTGATTTTTCCTCCTAAATTTACAAATTGGTTGTTTTTGAATACATACCATCCGGGGATTCTACCCAACTTTCACCATTATATTCTTTCTTTTTTCAAAATGCAAGAAAAAATTTGTGAGACAGACACATTTGTTTGCTCCGTGCGGACAATACCCCTTTTTTGTTTTTCCACGATACTCTTTCGACCTTGTCAATGATATTCGCAATCCGCTCCGCTGCCTGGTAATTCAAGACTCGCAAAACAGAAGCCACCGCTTTTGCGATGGCTCGTAAATCTGTTTATATATTTTCAGTCAGTTGCTTCACAGTCTGTTCAAAACCCATTCTCATAAGTCTGAAAGAAAGCTCTCAGCTTGCGTTTATCATTACCCGACTGTGAATAATTACTTCAGGCATTCTCCGGAAGATTTACAACGGCATTAACTATCCTGCAGGTATCATTTTTACCTCCCAGAAGGGTCGATATGCCTGAATTCGTCTTCAGATTGATATTTCCGCTCTCTGCCAGAATATCACATTTTCCGTCTATGCTTCCTACACAGGTAACCCGGGCACCCTCGGCAAATATGTCAAGATAGGTATCCTTAATCAGGATTTCCATCTCACCGGACGAAGCTCCCACAACCAGTCCCGTATCGCAATGAATCTGTCCCGAATAGCATCCTCCTATAAACTCAATCCTGCTTTCGGTACATGAGGTGCTTCCAATCGATACAATTCTTTCACCGTCTGTACGGCATGCTATATTTCCGGAAGATACAACTCTGGTTTTGCCCTTGAAGCATCCGATTCCCACGGCATCATTTCCGTTACATACAACATCAATTTTAGCCGTCTCATTTATAACAATGTTCGATTCACCCTGGGCACTTCCTATTCCGATAATCGCTATGCCTGTCGCCTTTATTACTGTGCTGCATTTTTCAAATACGATACTGCCTTCGCTGCTTTCACCGCCTATGGCCGTTACCCTGTCGCCGGAACAGTTCATGGAAAGCATGCCGTCCATATTTATTGTTATATTTCCGTATTTACGCTTAAAACTTCCTCCGATTCCGCAGCCGTAATTTCTGTTCAGTTCAATATCCAGATTACCATCACCGATCAAATCAAGAGATGAACTTTCAGGAACATATACGCCTTCCTTATAGAAGGTGTTGTTGTCCTTTATTACAAGGGTTAAGTGACTGTTTTTGCCAACGATAATCGGTGTTTCGCTGGAGCCCTTAATATTGGTATTTGAAACAGTAAGCTTAACATTTGCGTTATCAGCCACACGGATGTGCATATCGGTAATGCCTTCTCCGTCACCAAAGGCAATGTATTCGCCTTCATAAAGGTTAATGTAGGTGTACTGGTTCAGTGCCAGATTTATCAGGTCAAGACTTTCGCCGCAGGCAGCCTCATAGGTCTTCAGATCTCTGTTATAAGTGGAAAGCCTTAAGTTTTCGTTTACTATTTCACGTCTTATTTTCTCCGGAATAACGGGAACAACATTAGGCTGAGGTCTTGATACATAGTAGCCCTGAATCAGGTCAACACCGTATTCAATAACCGCCGAAAGCTCCTCGAAGGTCTCAACGCCTTCGGCCAGAACCTTGATTCCGTTCATGTTTGCAAAATCTATAGCGTTCTTTACAAACATCTGCTTGTTTCTGTCGTTCTGTATTTCAGTAATAAGATACCGGTCAATTTTGATAATCTGAGGTGCGTAACGTAACAGATTAACTATATTGGAATGACCTGTTCCGTAGTCGTCAATAGCTATCTGAAGATTGGTCTCGCTGTCTCTGAGCTTCTTGATTGACTCCAGTTCTTCTTCCGAGCAGGAACTCTGCTCAGTTACTTCATAGATAAATTTATCGAAATGGCTGCCATATTTCTCTGTCAGCTCACTCCATTCATCCCGGCTTAAGAAATGTCCCGGGATGGTATTAATAAATATCTTTTTGCCGGCGAATTCTCCGCTTCTCTCGGAATAGAGCTGCATTACATTGAAAAGTGTTGCATGCTCTATATCGCCCAGACGGTCGTACCTGGTAGCTATGTCAATCACTTCAAGAGGTGACATCTTCACGGAGCCTTTGGTTCTCATAAGGGCCTCGTATCCGTAAATATCGCCTGTCTTGGCACTGATAATAGGCTGAAGATGATATGTCAGCAGATTGTTCTTAATAATCGTATCAAAGGTGGCGTAGGTTGCCAGAACGTTTTTATCCTCACTGGGAGCCTCTTCCTGCTCTCTGTTAAGTGTATAGAGATACATCTCGCTGTTGGCATACTTGATAAAGGATTCCAGTGTTCCTTCCCAGCCGGATTCGGTATATGTATATCCTCTATTGACCAGAATGTCATATTTTAAGATACGGCGTCTGTTAAAGTTTTCAAGTTCATTATAGAAATTATCGATATTGTTCAGGATGACTTCAGCCGCATTTTCATCTGCCTTAAAGCTGCTTACCACAACAAATTCATCGCTCTGTACTCTGGCAATAACATGTTTTTCTTTATAAACATTCTGGAGCATGGAACCGACTATTCGCAGAATCTCGTCAATAGCCTCAGCTCCGTGGTTCTCATATATTTCATTATATTTAGGAAGAAGAAACACGGTAAAGCCGATGCTCCTGGCATGATTTTCAGGCTTTGCAGCCATCTCCCGGAACCATTTTGATACACCGCCAAGATTATAAAAACCTGTGTTGATATCCATGAAGGAGTAGGTTTCCATACGATTCATAATGGTTCTGTTCAGCACATACTTTATATATATATTCAGTGCCAGATTTATATATCTGACAATAAGCCTGTATATCAGCTGGAACTTCTCCATACTCGATATTCTGAATGCATAATAGCCGCATACAACCTCTTTGGCTATCGAGGGTGTAAGAATAAAGCATTCTCTTGAGTACATCCATTTTTCAACTTCCGGAAGAACTTTCGTCTTTGATACGGCAATAGACACCGAAACAGGCTCTTTGTTTGAAAGGATTACTTTATTTTTATCCTGATCCCAGTCAGTGTCACCATACTGAACCAGAAACTCTCCGGCGAAACAGAAATATGCATTTTTCGGAAGCATTTCTCTGATACATGGAATCAAATCCTTGATTTCTTTGGCATCAAGCATTTTGTTTACGCTAAAGTATATGTCGTCCTCTGCCTTTCCGATGTCCTCGGGAGTAACTTCCTTATCAGAGTCTTCCTCGGGCGGTTCAAGCATATCCAAAGGAATCCTGGGCATCTCGGGCATCTGCTTTTCAAGCTCTGAGATCAGCTTCTCGGCAAAATCGGGCTCCTTTTCATCAGCAAAAGGTATATCGATATTGTTCTCGCCGAGAGTAACAACAGGTACTTTAGCTCCCTGTGCCGAATGAATGATGCGGTCTGTCATAACGCTTCCGTAACCGGTTCCCGAACATACCACAAGACCATCGACAAATGATTTATTCAGCATGCCAAAGGCTGCCACATTCTCCTGCATATTTGTCGCATCTTCAAAATATGTAAACCACACAAGCTTATATCCCGCATTTATTGTAGCCTCGTTTATCTTTTTAGCCAGTGCATTCCTTCGTTTGCTATCCATAGCCATTATACAAAGTCCTATGATGCCTATTCCTCTTACCATACCACGTACCTCCTGTACCTGATGTTGCCCCTTTGCCTCTACTCCGCTTCTCCTGTCCGAGCGGATACCCTTTCGCTGATGGAAACCTTTTCCTTCAAAAGCATCCGGTCTGTTAAAACCGTTCCTTAAATCTACCTCTGTCGCATTTCAATAATACCTCAGAATTAGTATATCAGATTTTTCAGTTAATTTCAAGTTATTTATGTCATTTGTCTGCGTAAGGCATCGTTTTCTATCCATTCGTCTAATGATAAAGGAGTATAATCACTGAATTTACAAAAAGTATTTATCAAATTACAGTTTATTTTCTGAGGTTCATCATACCCTACAAGTTCACGTTTGCAGCTTCTGACATATTTTATGCTGTTATTTACCAGTACTTCATCATAGGTATCGTGGACATGACCGTAAAGCATGTAAGCCCTTGGCGAACCATTTCCGGTGCTCCTGTACTGCTCTTCATAGCACAGAATCGGATAATGGCACATTATTACGTGTCTTCCGTTGTCACTTACCATTCTGTAATGGTTTATCCATTCAAAAAGACTTTTGTCGAATTTCTTATCGTTTAGGAAGTGGTCGTGATTACCTATAATTAAGGCCTTTTTCCCATTCAGTCTCTTTAGGATTTCGTTAGTCTGTTCACCCTTTGCAAAGCTAAAATCACCGATAATAACTACTTCATCCCGTTTTTTCACCTTCGAATTCCACCGGGATATCATGTACTCGTTCATGACTTCGGTGCTTTCAAAGCCTCTTTTGTCCATTTTTTCATTCATCTCGCCATGAAAAAAATGAAGATCCGATATATAATATCTCATACTGCCTCCAAATCATTATTAACCATAATCTGCTTAATTTTTTTGCGCTCATATCGCATATATGCTCTATTTTTCCATCTGCCTTTATCCAAAAAATCATGCACGCCAAAGAGGCTGTTTGTCAATGTATGCTCTTCTTTGCCTGCAAGGAATCGGCGTGTAAAAACATGCACGCCAAAAAGCTGTTCTTTATCTTGTTTTTTGGGTAAAATTATAGTAAAATATCTTATATTGCATATAGTTGTCTGTTTATATTTTCAAATACCATAAATCTTTCATACATTCTTTTAGGAGCGATTATTTATGAAGCTGAATAAACACAGAACCAACAGAAGAATACGAACAACACTTATGTCAGCGTTTATAGTCCCTGTTTTTATGGTGGTAATCCTCGGCATAGTATCCTATAAACTTGCGGCCCAGGAAATTACCGATAAAACGAAACAGAGCATTACAAGCACAATGGATGCTACCGACCAGTATCTGGAATATATGTTTGATTCCGTTCGCAACAAAAGCTGCGCCGTAGCAGTGCAAAGTGATGTGAAGCGATATTACCTCAGCCTGTCCAAAGAAGATTATAACACAAATCCGGAAGCCCGTGAAACATTTAACAGAGTTTTTGCCGATATGGAAAGTTTCATGAAAACCAACAGCTATGTTTCCGATTATTATCTGTTGGGGCGCTCAGGTAAGCCGATGCTCTCATCCAGGAAAAAAGAGCAGGAAATGATTACCGTATCCAGCGAGTATGTAGGAGAGCTGATGGCATCGCAACCCGAAACCGAAGCCTTGCGAAAAGGTCAGACTACCGCCTGGGTAACCTCCCATCCTTTCATAGATGAGAAATACTACGGCAGAGATAATTCTTACTCGCTTTCCTTTATTACTCCAATGCAAAAAGACCTGGGTGTTGTGGTAGTGGATATTTCAAGTAAAGAAATTTATAACATTCTCAAACAGACAAATCTTGGAAGTGAAAGTAAAGTTGCCATTCTGGTGAATGATAACGAAGAGCTTACTGTCAACGAGATTTCGGACGGCGATGAATCTGAAAAGGTTTCTTTTCTCGATATATCAAATTTCTTCAATGTCACGATGCATGACTTTATCAGCAATCCGGATTTAATGAGCCGGACCTCAGAGATAGAGCTCGATGGAAATGATTATCTCTTCTACTGCTCCGATTTAGGTGACAGTAATTTCAAACTGGCAGCCCTGATTCCTCAAAAAAGCGTCTCCGGTTCAATGACGAAAATAGGATATGTTACTCTCCTCTTTGTGATTATAGGGACAATAATTGCTCTCGGTATCGGTACTATTATTTCAAAAGGAATCAGTGAAACAATCATTGATTCGGAATTGAAGCTTAAAAAGGTTGCAGAGGGCGATCTGACACAGCATTTTGAGACCCACCGCAAGGACGAATTCCTACAACTGACAAACTCGTTAAATACGACGGTAACCGGAATTCACGATATAATGAAGAATGTCGACGGATTCAGCAGCGATGTCTACAGTTCTTCAAATGACGTAGCCGATTCGGCGGTACACCTTTACGAATCCATGAGAGTTGTCAAAGAATCTCTTGACTCCGTTGTATTGGCTGTTCAGACTCAGGCTACGGACACCGATACTTCGGCCGCCGAGATGTCCACGCTTTCCAACCAGATAGACGCCATCACCACAAGTACCGGTCAGATTAATTCCACCGTCGACAAAACCCTTCAGGTTACCGCAGAAGGACGCGATTCCATCAGCAGGCTGAATGAACAGAATATTAAAACCACGGATATCATTCACAGTCTCGGTATCACCATTGACGACGTAGTTAACAATGTCTCCAGCATTCATGAAATCTTAAATACAATCAACGAAATAGCGGACCAGACAAATCTTCTTTCACTGAATGCTTCCATAGAGGCAGCAAGAGTCGGTGAAAATGGTCAGGGTTTTGCAATAGTAGCAGAAGAAATAAGAAAGCTTTCCGAAGCCTCAGTCAGTGCCGGCGACCAGATTCATTTAATACTTAATGATATAACGGGAAGTACCAATAAAGCTTCCAATGCCGTCAAAGAAACCAACAGCTTTGTTATTACTCAGAATGATCTGCTTCGCCAGACCACAAATGTATTTGAAACAATTAACGGCTGTATCGACGAAATGGTACTTCAGCTTAACTATATCGCTTCAAGCCTTAATAACATGGCTTCCAATAAACAGGTTGTATCGGATTCCATTTCCAATATAGCTGCCGTATCCGCAGAAATTGCTGCTTCTGCAGCTAATCTCAGAGAATCGATACAGTCTCAGCTTGACACTGTAGAACAGTTTGCCATTAATGCCAACGACCTCCAGGAAAAGACCACGGTCCTTCAGGATAATGTAAATCACTTTGTTCTGTAAAAATGTTTTTATGAAGAACTCAATAAAGACAGACCACGCTTTCAAAATACAAATGATGCTATAAGCAAACCACTCAAAATACAAATGATTCAAAAATAAAAAAGGATTCGGCCTAACCGAATCCTTTTTCATTATTACTATTTACAATCTGTACAAAACTCATTCTTAAGTCAATCAACCCTTTACCGAACCAAGAGCAACACCCGCAATAATGTATCTGGATAAAAGCAGATATACTATAAGGATGGGAAGAACTGTAAGTCCCAGTGAAAGGTAAATCGCACCCCAGTCCTGCTTATATGAGTCTCCAACCAGAAGACTGGCCATCTGAGGCATTGTGTACTTTAACTTGTCTCTCAGGAGGATTGAAGGCATGAACAGTGAGTTCCATGATGTAACGAATGCGAAAATACCCTGTGTAGCCAAAGCCGGCTTCATAATAGGCAATGCTATCGTATTAAATATTCGGAACTCTCTGGCACCGTCTATTCGGGCCGCCTGAATAATTTCTTTTGACAGTGAAGGAATCATGTACTGTCTCATGAAGAATACCGTTGAAGGAGCAGCAATCGAAGGAATAATCAGAGGCAGATAATTGTTGGCAAGACCAACGTTGAATACCATCTTATAGAATCCGATTGAAACAACCTGACCGGGAATCATCATAACTGCAAGAACGAAAGTAAAGAAAGCATGATTCAGTTTCCAGTCGTAAACAACTACCGCATAAGCAGTAAGTGTTGAGAAGTAAAGAGCTAAAATTGTCGAACTGCCCGAAATGATAAGTGAGTTAACAAATCCTCTCCAAGGTTTGAAATCTCCGAACTTGGTATTTACATACCTAAAGTTCTTGAATAAATAGGTATCGGGAATAGTATAAAGAGGATGATTCTGAATGGCAATGTTCTCACGTGTAGCATTGACAATCATTACAATAAAGGGATATAAGCTCAAAATTGAAAGAAAAATGCAAACCACATAGATTACTATCTTTATAGGTTTGAAATATCCTTTCTTCTGGGTAGCATCCTCAGGTGCTAAATACTTATTCTTACTCATCAGATTGCACCTCCCTGCTCTTTAAGCTTTTTCTTAAACTCTTTTTCTTTCTTCTTATTCATCTTGTACAAAGCTTCCTCGTCCTTATCTCTCATAAGGAAGAACATGAATGCCGAGATAACACAGATAATAGCAAACATAATCATACTTGCAGCTGATGCAACCTGATATCTGTTCTTTCCTTCGAATGCAAGCTTCTGAATGAAAACACTGGTAGTAAGTGAAGCATTATTGGGACGTCCGTCAAGATAAACCTTAGGTATATCGAACATCTGCAGACCACCGACCATAGAGGTTACAAGTGTGTAAAGCAGAATAGTTTTCAAATTAGGTAATGTAATGCGGAAGAACTGCTGTGTTCCTGTAGCTCCGTCAATTGAAGCAGCCTCATACAGTTCAGGGCTTATACCGAGAATACCGGCAATAAGGACAATCATAGTATTTCCATACCATATCCAGAACTGAATAAATGCAATAATAAGCTGAACAGCTCCACCCTGAATATCCCAGTCAACATATTTATCTATGATTCCAAGATCGAGGAGTATAGCATTTACAGGGCCGTTAGCCGAATTAAGGAACAAGGCATGGAAAAGGATTGCTATTGTAGATGCTGTCATAATATTCGGCAGATAGAATACAAACTTAAAGAATCCCTGTCCTTTAACCTTTAGTGAGTTGTTAGTAAACCATGCTGCAAGCAATAAAGCAAGCAAAATCTGCGGAATAAAGTTAAGAATCCAGATTTTGAATGTATTTTTTACCGCAGTTAAAAACATGTCGTTTTCCTGAATCAGATACTTGTAATTGGCAAATATACCCCCATCATCTCCGCCAAGGAAATGCCACTCAGTGGCGAAGGCGCCCTGCATATCTGTAAAGCTGATTATGATCGTATAGATGATAGGATACAGCATACAGATAGCGAATGCCAATACAAAGGGGATGACAAAGAAATAGCCGTATTTTGCGTAACTGACGCGTTTCTTCTTTTCCATAACACCACTCCTCCAAAACCACAAAAATAGGGCAGACGGTCTGTCCGTCCGCCCTATGATTAGGTAATCTTAAATATTTACTCTATCAAAGATTATTCTGTAATTTCAAGCTCGTTCTTTACGTTAGCCTTGAAATTAGCAAGAGCCTCATCTCTTGTAATTGTGCCAGCTGCATAAGCTCTAACCTGATCACGATAGAATGAGTTAATCTTCTCATCGTAAGGAGTAAGGTTCTTACCTGTAGCCTTCTGGTTAGCAGGTACGAAATAATCGAACATGTTCTGTCCGCCAAGGAAGTCAAGAGCACCGTTAGAGTTGCTCATTACAACACCTGAAGAAACGGTATCCTTTGTACCAGCCTCATCGTAAAGTGTGCCGTTAGCCCACTTGTACTGTAAGCTGTTCTCGTCTGTATCAAGAGTGATCCACTCGATGATCTTCTTAGCTGCTGCCTTCTTCTCCTCAGGAATGTTCTTGTTAGCAAGGAGATATGTTCCGCCCCATGAGAAACCTACAGGAGAGTTACATACTGCCCAGTCACCAGCTGATCCGATGCCATCCTTGAAGTAACCAAGGAACTTCTGTGAACCATCTTCCTGCTCCTCATATGAACCTGAGTTAGGAGCGAGGGTGTAGTTGATAAGCCATGCGGGACCAAAGAAACCAAATACCTTTGAATCACCCTTCATGTCATTCTGCCACTCTGTTGACCAGTCAGTTGTGATATTTGAATATCCCTTATCTGTTAACATCTTAGAGATGTCAAGGAATTCCTCACGCTTGGGATCGATGTAAAGCTTGCCGTCAACGATCCAGCCCTTATCTGAGCTGTTCTCGATTGCGTGCTAGATATCACCGTCACCAGACATGATAACGTATCCCTTAGCCTTTAACTCTTCAGCTGCTGTCCAGAACTTATCCCATGTTCCTGTAGCACCACCGATCTTCTCCTGGATGGTAGCGGGCTCATCTGTTCCCCAAACAGCCTTAGCGATTGAACGACGATAGATGTAGCATCCACCGGTAGCCTGGTAAGGAAGAGCAACTACAGCACCGTCTGAAGGACGTGTACCGATTTCATAAGCGTACTTAGCGATCTGTGAGCTTGAAATCCTGTTGTCGATATCAATGCCAAGATCCTTGTAAGTAGCTGCCATGCTTGAAGCCTCGCCCTGTGTATACTTAAGAACGAATGCTGCCTCTGCTGCATAAAGGTCAGGAGCTTCTGATCCACCTGCCTGAAGTGCTGCATCAAGAGCAGGCTGATACTCACCATTGGTAGTAGGAATGATAGTGTCCTTAACTTCAAAACCGCAATCAGGATTGAGAGTGATGTATCTCTTTACCATGTTAGGAATCTCATCTGTGAATGAGTAGAGATTGATGGTAACCTTCTTACCTGAGGTAGCAGGTGTATCACCATTGCCTGATGTGCTTCCGCCGTTGTCGTCTCCACCGCAGGCTGTTAAACAGCTAACTGCGAGAACGAGACATAATAAAACTGCGACTAAACGTTTCATAAGACCCTCCTCTTATAAAAAAGAAAAATTTTTTTTAAGAACGCACCTTTATCGCGCGAACTTATAACTGCATTATAATGTGTTGTAATTTTTTTGTCAATATCTTTTTGTGCATAATAAACAAAGGATTTAGAGATAAGTAGGACAAATTTGACCTAATTTGGCAAAATTATCCATTTAGCTATAAAAAAAAGCACTAATTAACCAACAGGCAGCAATTTCTTATTGTCATTTTGCACAAAAGGCATAAACACTGAATGTAAATCGAATAACTCCATCACCTCTCAAAGCCCATAAAGAAGCCTAAAACGGCCCATGTTGCCAGTGAAAAAAAGTTTCCGTTTTTGTCTCTTCCTTTGAAAAAAAGTTCTTTTGCCTCTTCAATACCTATTAATTCAAAACCGTCAAAAACTTCCCCTCCTACTGCACCGTTCTGATTCAGTTCCGAAAGATTATCAACCGTAATTTCGGCACATAAAAAAGCATTGCTTTCATCGGTCATGCCCGGTGACGAAAATGCGCAGGGATTGATAACATAAATTTTGTCCGTATCCTTTACGGTAAGTCCGCATTCTTCCTTTATCTCACGCCTTGCAGCCGAAATAAGCGGATTGCTTTCAAGCCGGTCTTCTTCGTCTATAAGTCCTGCCACAGGGCTTAAAAGGAACTGGCTTACAGGATATCTGTATTCATACGACAGTAGTAGACTGGGTTCTTTTTCAGGAAGTCTGACTACCACCGCTATTGTCACAGCATCCGGAAGCATGTTCTGAAATTCCTCACAGGACTTAACCGCCACGATATCCTCAACGTTTCTTCTGGTTGCATTGTAATAGTGTTTACCCTCTTTGTACTGAATATCGTACATTTTCAAAAATTTGGTTTCGCAGAGAGTCTTTATCTGTTCTTTTTTAATTTCGAATTTATCCATGAAATATTTCTCCCCTCTTTAATAATACCCACCGCCTTTCGGCAGTGGGTACCGTAATTTTTTATTAAGTTAGCTTATTTGCCTTTGCTTAAGGACTTGTTTACTTCCTTTATGCGCTTGTTTATATCAGCCAGCTGAACTCTCAGGTCATCTTTCTGCTGCTTCAGCTCCGGAATCATCTTGTCCGCATTTTCCCATTTTTCTTTATTTTCAAGATTTATGGCTTCTTCTATTTCGGCAAGAGTCTTTGACTCCTTCTCAAGCTGCTCCTCGATTGCTCTCTTTTCCTTTCCTGCAAATATGCCATACTTTGAAAGCTGAACTCTGAGGTCTCTGATCTTTGTTACAACCTTTTTCTTTTCGTCGTATTTCGAACTGTCTTCCTTGTTAAATTCTTTCAGTTCATCGTTTATACGGTTAATCTCGGTGTTTATATTTTCTTTTTCTTCAAAGAGTGACTTAAGCTCGTCCTCAAGCAGCTGTCTCTCCTCCGGATGATTCTCCCAATACATTTCGAGTTCTGCCTGAGTTTTTTCTTCTTCCTCTTTGTCCTTGATAGCCTGCTGCTCCGTCAAACCGCCGCGGATTGATGCAATGATTTCATCACACTTGGCAATCTCATTATTTCTTCCCGCTACAGCGTCTTCTGTAAGAGAAATGTCCTTAACCCATCTGAAATTGCCGGTCAGGGCTTTTGTCTCTTTCTTCCACGAACACTTGTCCAGTGGAGCCTGAAGAACTTCTCTCAGCTTCTCATATCTCCATACATCCATTTCTCCGTCGCCTTTTCCGGATGCTATGGACTGTCGGAGTAAGGTATCAATATTGCTAAGCCAATCTATGTAGTTTACAAAGGCATCCTTACCGGGATGTTCGATTGCTGCCCAGGTTTTGTTGGTCATTTCAAAGGCTTCATCTGCCGCCTTGTCCATAATTTCCGTTATTCCCGCAACATAATCTTCAGGAACCGTGTCAACTCCGCCTCTTGATAAAAGAATCGTCAGTGACTTCAGTACTTCTTCTCTTGCGTGGAGAAGTCCGTTGAGTTCTTCCCGTCCGGGTCTCTTAACAAATCCGCGCTTCTTGACTGAAATAAGTCCCAGACCCATTTCTGCAAGTTCGTTAACCGATACCCCGATTATATCGGCTTTTTCATCATCGGGAGCCACATCAACGGCTTTGCAGAGTGAGTACGCCGCAATAGCTATACGCTGGGTATCGGCAGTTCTCTGACCGCAGATGCTTCTGCCCTTAAGGAACCAGGATTTATAAAATTCATTATCGATTGATAATGCCTGATCACAATAGTTTTCAGTCTCTGCAAGACTTCCTGTATCGAAAGACATTGCCGCAAGCATCATAATGTTCTCAACCTGAGGATTAGAAGGACGAGCGGGGTCTTTCTTGGCTTTTGCCTTCTTTTTGGGCTCCTCGGCCGCTGCAGGAGCTTCTGCACTCTCTGTTGCCTTGGTTGCTTCTTCTGCTTTTTCTGCTTCAGCTTCAACCGTTTCTTCTGCTGCCTCGACTGCTTCCTCTGCCTCTTCTGCTTTGGCTTCAGCCGCTTCTTCTATTGCCTCGGCTGCTTCCTCGGCCTCTTCAGCTTTGGTTTCAACTGCTTCTCCTACTTCCTCGATTGCTTCCTCTGCTTTTTCTGCTTCAGCTTCAACCGCTTCCTCTACTTCCTCGATTGCTTCCTCTGCTGCCTCGGCTACTTCCTCTGCTTTTTCTGCTTCAGCTTCAACTGCTTCTTCTACTTCCTCGATTGCTTCCTCTGCCTCTTCGACTTCGGCTTCAACCGCTTCTTCTACTTCCTCGATTGCTTCCTCTGTACTTTCAGAGAGTTCTGTAAGTTCTTCGAAATCTTTGTTTCCAGCAAAGACTTCTTCGCTACTGTCTTCACTGCCGATTTCTTTCAGCTCCAGCTCGTCATCTTCTTCACTGTCACCCTCATCCGATCCAGAGGTCAGTTCATTCAGATATACAGGAGCCATATCATTCCATGAACCCGAAGACATCTCGTTATAGGACTCCGCTACCATCTCGTTAAGGAAGTCTTCCGCTGTTTCACCCAATGAAGATGATTTATTTTCAAAAAAATCTTCTGTTTCCTCTGCTGCAGGTATTTCCTCAACTGCCGCTTCTGCTATGGGCTCTCCCACTTCAATGATTTCTTCTGCAATTTCCTCTGCTGCAGGTATTTCCTCAACTGCCGCTTCTGCTATAGGCTCTCCCACTTCAATGATTTCTTCTGCAATTTCCTCTGCTGCAGACGCCTCCTCAACTGTATCCTCTGCCACAGGCTCAACAGCTGCGGGTATTTCTTCAGCCTTTTCTTCTACCGAAGGTTTTGCCGCCGGTGCCTCTGCCGCAGGTGCCTTTGTTGATTCAGTGGGAGTTACTTCTGCAGGAGCTGCTGAAGATGCTGCGACTGTACCGTCAGGTCCAATCTCCCTCAACAATTTTCTTGTTTCTGCTGCGGAATACCTGGTCATACATGTTGCACACTCAAACATGCCGTCAACCTTGGTAAATTCCATACCATCACAGATTTCGCAAACAATTCTCTTCATTCCATAACCCCCTTTATAAATACTTCCATTTTTTTCACATCAATCTATAATTCAATAAATTTCACAGGAAATATAAAATTTACAGTTTTTGTGTTTGTATTATAACAAAAAAAAAGACATCTTTCAATGTCTCTTTTTGACAAAATGAAGAATATTCTGCTTTTTTTTAAAAAATTATCATTTTCTTTTTTTTGTACAGATTATTGTCGTAAAAAAAGTATTCTTTTTTATATTTTATGCGTTTTTCCCTATTGCAAAAAAAGTGCATTGATGTCCCGAAAGCGCCTGTTTAAGCCCGTTCCAGCCTTTATAACACTTTTTTAATATGCAATTTACCAAATTATTCTACATTTGTCGAATCGCCTGTAAAAAATGAATTTCGTCGTTTTTTTCATCAAAATGCAGCAATATCTTTCCTGCTCATACAGATATACGCGCATTTTTATCAACCAGTTGGTCTATACCGCTGTTCTTATGTCTTTCAATGTTTTTCGTTATACTTTTCAAACATTATCACCAATATCGGGATCAAAACCAGCTGCAAAATAATTCCCGGTATAGCTTCCAAAAAAGCTCCGGACATAAATGCCGCCCATCCGAATTCCGACTCACCCAGTCCATATAAAATGACACGTACGGTTCCCCAGACAATACGCCCCGCCAGCATCGCTATAACAAGGGAAATGCAGATAAATATCCTCTTCTTCGGAAACAGTTTATACAGCAGTCCCGCCATCATTCCGTAAGTTGCCAGTTCAAAGCACATCGCTATTCCCTTGGGGATAAGGGTTGGCATTCCAAAGAGTAAAAATCTCAGCAGCGGGGCAATGAACCCAATCAGCAACGCATAAACCGGACCGCAGAAAAATCCGCACAAAATAACGGGAATATGCATGGGACATAACGCTTTTCCAATAGTCTGAAGCTGCCCCGTCAGTAAAGGCAATACCAGCGCAAGTGCAAGAAACATTGCAGACAGTATCATTTTATATAAGTTTTTTCCGGATGTCATCATTCTCTCCTAAATCAATTAATCTGTTTTGCAGAAATCATATTCCCTGTTTATTTGGCTTAACTTTCTTTGTTTCCCGTTCAGTTACGCTTTTTCCTCCGCCGATATGTTCTTTCCAATAACCTGCGTCAGAAGCACGAACCCTTTTCATCATATCAGGCCGGCTGCTTTTTTCACAAAAAAACGGCAAAAACTTCTATTTTTCAAGCAGTTCCAAATGACGAAGTACCAGCCTGTACAGCGTTCCGTCCTCAACATATCCCGCAATATGCCCGTCACAGAAACGCTCACCGCGAACGATAAAGGTATACATTGTTGCGATATTTTTCAGATTCATATCTTCAATCGGCTTTCCTTCAAGCTCATCGTGGTTGGCAGCATAATTTTTGTCGCCTTCCATTGAACCAAGCGCGTCCATTATTTCCCCTACATAAACAGGGTACGGAGTAAATTCCACTTTCGGGTTTTTCTTAAGATAATCGGCAGCGGCAAGCAAAAGAAAAAAAGTCTCCTCTTTGCCCTTTATCTTAATGTTCTCTCCATAAACCGAAGCCTCCGCCAGCTCACATATCTTAATATTTTCCGCCGTTGCCAGGCTCTTTCTTTCAGCCGCTTCATTATGATATACATAACCCAAACGACGACCTTTTTTATTTTTACCGTCGCTTATTCTCCAGACGCCTTTCTTCGGAAAAAAGTCTTCTTCCGCAAGCAAAGCCACAAATTCATCAATTGACATCTGCTCACCGACATCGATTGTTTTCCTGTGATCCGTTGTTTTGTCCCAGCCTTTAGTGCTTTCTCTGTCAAATAAAATTTCCAATTTCGTAAATACAATCCGACTTTTCCTGATGAATTACGGATTATCCTTTCTGCTTTTTTTACTTCAAATTCGGTATAGTGCCGGGGGGCTCTCTTGTCAGAAGGTTCTTCATATGCCCTGTCTGCTTTCCCTTGCGCCGGACACACACTTCAAAAGACCGGGCTGTGATGATGCACTTATACCTCTACAAATTATTTTACCATAAATAGTACAGAATACAAATGCAATATTTTGCTTTTCCGCTTCAACATCGCTGCGTTCTGCTCACAGTCTGCTGAATTCTCAATCACAAGCTACGCATTTTGCTCTACTCTATATAGCATACCGTTCCTTAAGTTTCCTGATTTTTTCCCATAAGATAAATGTCATAGACACCGTCTGCTCAGTATCGGCGGTGACTTAATCTTTGCAAACATCAGGAGACGATTATCACATGAATCATGACTTATCTAAACAGATTTCAGACAACATCAGAAAATACCGTACCCTCAACAACCTGACTCAGGAGCAAATGGCCGAGAAACTTTCTCTCGATTCCCAGTATTATTCTCAAATGGAACGGTCCGACAGGAGGTTTTCATTAGACAATATACATGCCGTCTGTGACCTCTTTCATATAGGTATAGAAGAGATTATCGAACTGCCCAGGGACAATTCCCGGGAAACAGCAGCCTGTGACGCACTCATTTCAGAAATAAACATGGAGCTTCCTCAACTGAGTGTAAAGCAGCTGCTTATCTTGAAAAAATACATTACCGACATCCTTCAGTTCCAGAAATAATTCAGCCGAATGCTGCGAAAAAGAGGCATCCTGCACACACAGGGATGCCTCTTAATGTTCGCATTCGTTCAAAAACTTATCTCAAAAAACTATTTTCTATCTGATACTTTCTACAAACTGCTTTATTATCTGAACCGAATTATCGATGCCGACGCGTCCGCTGTTCAGGCAAAGGGAATAATTCTCTGTTCTTCCCCACTTTTCTCCGGTATGAAAATTAAAATAATTCGCTCTTCTCTTGTCCATCTTCAGGATATTCTCTTCAATCCTGTCAGGAAGCATGTGGTCTATTCTCTGGGCACGCTCCACTCTGAAAGGCATATCCGCCCACACGAAAACACTCACAACATTCTCGGTATCCTTAAGAACATAGTCGGCACATCTTCCTACAATAACACAGGGACCTTCTGCCGCAACCTTCTTAATGACATCTGCCTGTGCAATATATATCTGATCATCCAAAGACAGATTGGTAAATGTTCCGCTTAATCCTCCAACAGTGGGAACACCTCTGGCTATGGAATAAAGAAGACTGTTAGTCGCCCTGGATTCTGCTTTTTCAAAAGCCTCTCTGGCATAACCGCTCTCCTTGGCAGCTCTGGTAATCAGCTCATTATCATAAAAAGGTATCCCCCAGTTATTTGCAAGAATCTGCCCGATTTCCCTACCACCGCTGGCGTACTGTCTGCTGATAGTAATAATCTTATCCATAAAATCCCCCCAATGCTTTTGTTTTCTACAGTATACTCTTTTTTCTTACTTTTGACAACATTTAAGACAAAGAAAAAGCACACTCAACGAGTGTGCCTTAATGATGCGGAGTAAGGGACTTGAACCCTCACATCTGTGCGATACATGATCCTTAGTCATGCCTGTCTGCCAATTCCAGCAACTCCGCATTCCCGCGCTATCTCAACGCGCTCACTTATAATACCATCCGCGAAATGAAATGTCAAGCAATTTTTTCTTCTTTTTTTAATTTTTTGTTACTGTTCACATTCTGTCCAAGACGCATTATAGTCGGATGATAATGTTCATAAGCCCTGAAGCAAGCTTCAGTCCTGCGTTCATTATCACCCGACTACATATCCATTATACGGTCAGTTTCCCCATTCTGTCAATTCAGCTTCATATTTGGCGTGCATGCTTTTGCACGCCGATTCCCTGTCGACAACAAAAATTATTCACTAACTCATCATTCGTGAGGCTGCTGCTGTCAAAGAGCAACTCTAAGCTCTGACAAATAGGAAGCCGTTTTCCAGAGAAGCCTGAAATATCTGATATAAATTACAAACATCCAGATTATTGCGACAAACATACCTAATACACTTATTGCCGCAATGGATTTGGCCGGAATGACAATAATAAGGAAAAACAACAGGAAAAGAAGAATAATAGGCTTAAGCATCTGCTTCCATAATGTTCTCCAGAAAGTAGCCAGATCATCATTAACTTCCGCGCAGACTTCTGCATTTCCTACCCAGAAAAACAGGGTTGAAATCAAACCCAGAACTGCTGAACCCAGCGATAAAGATAATGATATGGAAGACATAATAACTATTGACGGCAGAATTGCCATCCCTGTTATGAGTGATACCAACGAGAGTGCCGATATGCCAAAACCTATCATTGATAGGACTGCCGCTACGGTATATTTCTTTGAATATGAGCCAAGCCTTAAGAAACAGATAATCGTAACTATATTGCAGCCAACACTAACAATTGAACTAATATATGATATTAGTCGATACTCACTTGAAAAAATAGAAAAATTCTTTTGCAGAATATTTTCCAAAAAGGATACAATAATGGGCAAAAGAAGCATCCAGAATACGCATTTGAGGAGTTTTCCCACACCTGCATATGAAATAGACCCTTTCGGTTCCGGAACAGCCATCTGGTTTGTGTTGGAACTTACATAACTCCGGTACATATCGGTGCCCGCACCGTTGTTACCCTGGGCTCCGTATTGGCCGTAGCTCTGGTTTCCGTAAGTACTGTTATTTCCCTGGGCTCCGTACTGGCCGTAGCTCTGGCTTCCGTATGTACCGTTATTTCCCTGGGTTCCGTACTGACCATAGCTCTGGCTGCCGTAGTTACTGTTGTTGCTCACACTTCCAAAGGATGTACCCTGCTGAGCAACATTTCTACCTGCATTGACACCTGCGTTTGCCGTGTCGTCTCCGGCAGGTTTCCAGGCACTGAAGGCACCGCTCGAAAAACCGGCAGTCTGCGTGGCAGCAGAACTTTCAGTACGGCTGTCAGCCTGCGGTGCATTGGGCGAGGAAGCCCTTCTCTGACTTACTGCTCCGACACTCATGTCGGCACACTTTGCCTTGATTTCACATTCGCTTCTTAATTTGCAGGCTGAACAGTCGCTGATTTTTTTTCCCTTGTTACATGCGGGTACAATACAAAAATCGCAGCCCTTTGATGACCCGGTTGTGCAACCGGAACAGCCTACCTTGTCTCTGGCGGTGCAGAGATCACAATTGTTTCCACATAATCCGTTCATTTTTCTCCTCCAAAAAATAATCAGGACATTATTGTCCTGTATAAGACAAAAATCATTACTGATTAATTTGTCAATAATGATAGTATATAATAAACCCTCCTGATATAAAAGATATCAATGCGCATTTTACAACATAATATTTGCAGAACAATGGTGCATTATCGCCTGATATATGCAACTGAGTTATTGTTCACAGTCGAATAATAGCGAAAAGTAGCTTAACTGAAAATACCCAATATTAATCATTTCTATATTTAATAGTGACTTTTTCAAAAAAATATGTTATATTCTTCTCGTTGCTAATAATCAGTTACCCTTCCCGGTCAGGAAACAATGTCAGTAAGCACTAAATCAAACTGACATCAGTTATCCCGTAACTGCGAAAAGTAACAATAATCAGACATATACGGTAATGAAAGAGGATATTACTAATGAAAATTGAAGTTGAATCAAAAGACCTTTTCAGGTTATGTGCCATTTTAATCGGATTCGGTGGACTTCTTGGTTTTGCTATCGGTATCGCCGATATAATTTTTTCGGCAAGCCTCAGCTCCCTTGCCAATGAACTGAATGTTATGACCACCGGCAAGCTTCTTGCACTTATTTCTTCCATCATTCAGCTTGTTCTTTCCGTTGCTGAATCGGCTCTGGGTATTTACAGCTATATCAAATACGACTATGACGAGAAAATCGGTAAATTCTTACTCTTGGGATTAGTACTTACCGCTCTTTTCCTTACAAATACGGTATTCATGACCATTGTTGCATCATTTGAAACGCTGCCCCTCATCACCGGCTTCCTGTTTTCGGCTGTATATCTTTGTATTACTTATAAGTATCATAAAGAAATTTCAGACTGATATTAATCATTACAAAAGTCACCAAAAAATATTTCCTAATCGAAAAATTTTTGGTGACTTTTTTTTAACCATATGATATAAATAAAATGTGGTATATCTCTACTGTTTCAACTATTTACAAATAGTAAGATATTACCCGCAATAAAAATTAGGGAGGCATATAAAAATGCAGGGTAAAATGTTCTTAAAAGTTTGTGGTATCATTATGATTGTATTCGGCGCAATTGCTTTCTTTGCAAGCGGTATCGCCGGAGTTATTGGTGCTCTCGGTGCAGCTTTTGAAGCTGCTATCGGTGAAAGTGTAGGAGCCGGAACACTTATTATTGCGTCCATCATCTCCATCGTAGCCAGCATTCTTGAGCTTATCTGCGGTATAATCGGTGTTGCTAACTGTGAGAAGCCCGAAAAGGCAGACCTTTGCTTCAAGTGGGGCATCATCGTTATCGCTGTACAGCTTGTAAGCTTTATTTTCGGCATCATCGCATCTGGTTTCTCAATTGTGAGCCTCATCAGTTTTGTTCTGCCCGGTCTTTTCCTTTACGGTGCATATCTTAACAAGCAGCAGGCAGCTTAATCATTTGATAGCTACATCAGAAATGTAGATACTTTAGGCATTTTGGTAAAGCAAAGTGCGAGAAGTGTTTATCAACAGACATTAAAAAATCAAGGGTTCGGAATAATCAGATTCCGAACCCTTTTATTTACATTAGTATTGCAGATTTACTTCATAATTGCGATTTTTTATTTCTTAGGAGTCCTTACCTTGTGCTTCTTCTCAAATTCGGCATCCGTCTGGCAAACAGCTATGATACCTTCGATAATTCCTATTATCATCGGAATATGAGTCCAGCAGAAAATACATGACAGAACACCTGAAGCAATTTTTCCCATATAAAATTTACCTACGCCGAAGTTTCCCAGAAAAATACTTAACAAACCAAAAGTAGTTCTGTTCTTTACAGGAAGATACCCCTGTGTTGAAACTCCCGTATTCTGTCTGGTTGCCACGTTACCTGTCGAACCGTTGAAGCCGTTCTGCTGATTATATGCCGGATTATAATTATTGTAGGCATTGTACATATCCGAATTTGCAAAATTTCCGCCGGAACTTCGTGAAAAATTAGGATTTCCGTTGTAATTCCCGGCATTACCGTAGTTAGGATTGCCGTTAAAGTTCTGACCGTTATTATAGTTTGGATTTCCGTTATAGCCCTGTCCGTTGCCATAGCCCTGATTTCCGTTATAACCCTGACCGTTACCATAGCCCTGGTTCCCGTTATAACCCTGACCGTTGCCGTAGCCCTGGTTTCCGTTATAACCCTGACCGTTATTATAGCCCTGGTTTCCGTTATAGCCCTGGCCGTTATTATAGCCCTGGTTCTGCTGCTCCTCCATGGCTCTGCGGTAACCCTCTTCATAACCATCATTGAAGCTTCTGTCATACCCCTGCCAGTAACCCTTATCATATCCGGTGTCATAACCTTTATCATATCCGGAGTTAAATCCATATGCTCCGTTTCCGGCATTCTGATTTTGGGCATTTCCTGCATTACCTGCGGTCTGTCCCTTTGCAGATGACCTTGTATTTCCCTTTCCGTAAGGATTCATTGCCAGCGAATTGTTACCTGAATCAGCTTTTTTCTCCGGTGCAAAAACCAGACTCTGATTTTGATTTCCGCTTAAGGGATCATTCGCATAAAGCTCGTTATTCATACTGACTCCTTTTCATAAATCCATAATTATCATTGTCTGCCGTCAAAGAGCCTTAATCAAAACCCGGCTCCATGACAATGCTGAAATTATACCATAACCTCTTTCCTGCATCCAGAGGTAACAATGCGCAATACATGCTCCTAAACCTGAAAAAAGAGAGACTTACCTCTTATGCCCACTTATTCTGTGAAACAGGCACTCTGATGCTCATAAGCATTCCCTTGTAATCCCAAAGGAACCACTCTCCTGTCGAGGGCTTGGTACGAAGTGTAAGATATCTGGGGCTGTCGGCGCCGCCTGAAGTAATGAAAAGCTTAATATAACCTTCCTTAATGGTATCTCTGCTGTGAGCCTGCTCCTGAACCTCAATGGTATAAGGCTGTTCGGGCGTGTAATCATTCTCGGGCTTGGCACCCTTAAAATACGATCTTACAACGAAAGATTTTCCGTCCATAAAGCGGTCTCTGATAAATGTATCGTCTGAAGGACTCAACGGCTCGGGTCCCTTAAGATAATTAAGCATTGCGGTACCGGCCTGCTTGTCATTAACATAAGTATTAAATGCAAGAACCGTAAGTGCCACTACTCCGAAAGGATCCTTAAGATCGGCTTCCTTCAGCGCCTTAAATTCATCAATTCCCGCAGGAATTGCATTAAAGGTAAACTTCTTTGTGGTGTTGGAAACAGCGCTTGCAACCGCATTGCCGGCGTTCTTCACAGTCTGATTTATAGCCTTTCCCGCCTCACTTTTGCCAATTCCCTTTAAGTTATTAACAATTGAATCAAAAATGCCCATAAATTCCTCCTTAATCTGCGCCTTATGACGCCATGATTATCCGGCTGCCGTTATTTCGGCATCCGTGACACATAAGCCTATCCTGCACATAATTATATATAAAAACTTTCTCTATTGCAATATATCAATTTCTCTTTGGCGTGCATGCTCTTAGCACGCCGATTCCCTGTTGCCAACGAAAACTATACACCATCATTTCTCAACGAGAAAAAGATATATCCCAAAGGCTTCTCCTTCTTCAGTAAAGGCATCAGTTCCCTAAAGCATCCTTCCGCCGTTTCTGACATAGTTTCCTTTTTATTCCCATCTTTATCCTCAAAATTTATAGATACTTTATCTTCTTCTGCTTTCCTATCGGCTTTAGTCTCCGGAATATCATAAGACAAACGTTCATAGCATTCGATAAATCTCATGCTTTCCGCAGGAACCTTCCCGGAACATCTCGTTGCAAATTCTTCAAGAGTTTCGCCGCTGTCACGTTCAAATCCAAGGTACTTAAGCAGACTGATGTTCCTCCTGCAAAGATACAGAGCCTTTTCATCCTCAGTCATTGACCTGTATCTCCTTGCGGTCATTACTCTGTCCACAACATATATCAGCACGGCAATCAGCAGAATGGCAATAATCGTCAGGATAACCATATTCCACTTTATGCTTATTTCCTTTTCTTCCGGCTCTTCATCACTGCCTCCGGTAATCTCACCGCTTGCGGTCCACTCATGCATATACTGCGAAGTGTCGATGCTGTAATGCCCCGAGTCACGTCTCTCTCCGCTCGTCATCCAGGACTGTGCCTCCCGGAATCCCGGCGTGGGTTCAAACTCTACCCAGCCCACTCCGTCAAAATAAACTTCAGCCCATGCATGAGCCATTGCTGAAGTGACCCCGGTCTGTTCTTTTCCAGTCATGGGAACCCTGTAGCCCTGTGCATATCGTGCAGGAAAACCTTCCGCCCGGGCCAAAAGAACAAACGCTGTGGCATAGTAGCTGCAGAAACCGCTCCTGCTGTCCAGAATAAAGTAATCTAGATAGCTTTCTTCATCCTCGACCCCTGAAGGAATTTCTCCCGGATTCAGTGTGTACTCAAAGCTTCCAAGCATATCCTCCAGCCGCTTAAGCCTGTCATATCCGCTGTCAGCTCCCTCAAGCACCTTGTCAAGATAATTGCGTAATTTCTCCGACAGAACGGGCTTTTCGCCATATTTCTCATATACGGCTTTGCGATAGTTAAGATAAGCATCATAAGTAATCCCGTTGCAGTCTCCCCAGTCCGGATTTTTCTGCCTGTGATTCCAAAGCTCCTCTGTAATTTCAGTTCCCGCCTCTATCAGGCTGCGGAAGGAATCATTATCCCGGTTTACCACATACCACTTTATGGGGTAGGAATCCTTATAACCCTTCCGGTCCCCAAAAATCATACCGCCATCAGAAACTTCTATCTCATAATTTATAAAGTTTTCGCTGCTTATAATCGGTTTCGCCGGCAGAAAAACATATTGGGAAAACATATCAAGATATGTCAGAATCATCTCGTTCCGGCTGATATAATCCGATTTATTCCCCCCTGTTTTCTCAATGGCGCACAAAAGCTCCAGGGTATCCGACATCGCATCGTTGCAGATATCACCGGAATCGTCTGTCCATTCTCTTCCGTCAAAACGGTTAAAGCTCTTTCCCTTAAGGTAAACATTTCCCTGTCTGTAAGTAGATGCATCCAGAGTCATCATCAGCTCTCCCGATGCATCCACACTTCCCGTCAAATCGCCCCTTGCACCAAAACCCATGGCCGACTGAAAATAATCGTCTCTTTTTTCGAATGACCGGCTGATTTTGCGGGCCAGGTCACCTATCGATCTTGCCATCTCCTTTACAAAAGTCCATTCAAACCTTTTTTCAGGCGCAGGCACAAGAATCAAAACAAGCAGAATCACCGCAAAAAAAGGCATTGAGAGAACAAAGTGCTTTACACTGTTCTTCTTTCTGTCCTTTCCGCTGCGGCACCTGATTTCGTCCGTAACAAATGCCAGCAGAAGCACAAAACAAAAGGCTATACCCGTTTTGCTGTTTTTAACATTCGCAATTCCCAGATAAATAAGAAAAGCCCCTGTGAGCGCCGTCAGAATAAGTCCGGTATATTTTACTTTCATTATCAGGATACTTATCAGATAGCTTCCCGCTGCCAGAGGAATAACAAAAAGCAGCCAGCGCTGCTCCATCAGCACGGCAAATGCCTTTTCATCAGCCAGGAACAGGAATGCCGCCGTCAGTGAGGCAGTTAACCCCAGCAGAATCAGCCTCCATCTGGTATTGATATGAACAAACAAATCAATAAGCAACACCAGTGAAAGGAAAACAATAATGTTCTTTTTCTCTGTTTCACGGCCAAGAAATTCGTTTGCATTATATAAAATACTCAGCCCTGTTAAAACAGAATAAATCAGTGAATAAATAAATTCATAACCGGCATTTTTTCTCATTGCAGCACCTCCAAAAGGTCTGCATCGGTTCTGATGCGCAAAAATTCAATGTTTCTGCACCCCGCCGCCATTTCAGTTTCAGACCTCGGATCATCCGATACAAGATAAAGCATTACCGGAATACCTTCATCGGCATAACCTACGGCCAGATTCATCATTTCCTGTGTCAGGCTGTGAACCATGATAACCACCAGATGACTGTTACGAATTTCATTGCAATTCCTTATGCCTTCCGCCAGAATACGGTTTTCATTCACGGAGCTAAAGGAAAAAGCGCACATTTCCGCATAGAATGCATCAAAAGCAGAAAGGTTTCCCATTCTGCTGCCGGCTATTTTTCCCGAATTCAGATAGAAATTTCTTACCGGAATATTTTTCTTTAAGAGATAGCAGGATATGGCAAGATTCAGCTCCAGAAGCTTGTTCTCGATGGGAAGAAATTCCTCTTCCTCAAGTCCGTAACGACATGAATCCATTATCAGGGCTGCTCCCGGTTCTTCTTCACCGGTTCTCTCCCTGACAAAAAGCTTTCCTTTTCCGGCGCTTGCCTTCCACTGCATCAGCCTTACTTCGTCTCCGTAAACATACTCCCTGTTAAAAACGTCCACATCGTTCTTTTTCATTTTTGATTCCCGTTCACAGACTGCTGCCATAAAAGAACCGTTCATATTCGCAAGGTGGACGATTTTGGGAAACACCACGGCACTGAGGGTATTTTTATTTTTGAACGATATCGAAAAAATATTCCAGAAATCGGAAATAATGATATCGCGCACACCAACCTCATAACTTCCTCGATATTTGCAGCTTAAGCCTGTTTTAAGAGAAATTCCTTCATGGGGCATGAGTTCATACTCATTACCGTCGTCCAATCCGGAAATCGTTGAAAAATTCGAAAAAAATGTCACCCTTACCCCTGAAAAAGCAATAAAGCTCTCATTCTGAAGCGTAAAATAAAAATCCGTATTTTGATCGCATACCTGGCTTCTTCCTTCCATTTTCTGGTATATTTTCAAAAGCCAGAACACCAGAAATATATATCCCAGCAGAATAAGAGGAATCAGTGTGGCGACAGCAAAAAATCCATAGGTTATGGGACCGCCCTTTATGGATATGCCTACCAGTGACAGAATCCACAGCCCTGCCGGAATCAATTTTTTAATTTTCATCTAACCTTCTCCGTATTTATCAGCCTACTGGAACATTAGCCAGAACAACAAGATTGGCCAGAATCCTGTCAATATCCTCATTGGCTATTCTGGCTTCCGGAGTAAGGGCTATTCTGTGATGAAGGACATTTACCGCAACCGCCTTGACATCATCCGGCTTTACAAAATCTCTTCCCTGAATATATGCTCTTGCCTGGGAAGCCCTCACAAGGAACAAAAGTGCCCTCGGACTGGCACCGATGACAAACCTCTTCTCCTGTCTTGACTTTGCAATAATGTCCTGCATATAAGCCAGCATCGAATCATTAATTTTTACCGCCGCCACTTCTTTTCTCATGACCTTTATATTCTCTCCCGAGCATATCGTCTTTATGCTTTCGCCCAGTTTTCCGTCTATAAATTTACGAGCCATAAGTATCTCTGATTCCTTCGTGGGATACCCAAGAGACAACCGCATCATAAATCTGTCCAGCTGAGCCTCCGGAAGAGGATAGGTTCCTATGAATTCAATGGGATTCTGGGTAGCAATAACCATGAAAGGATCCGGCAGCTTATAAATCCTGCCTTCAACGGTAACCTGCCGTTCAGCCATGGCCTCCAGAAGACTGGCCTGGGTTTTCGGTGAGGTACGGTTAATCTCATCAGCCAGCAAAAGATTCTTCATAACGGCACCTTCACGATACTCAAATGCACCGGTTTTCATATTGTAAACAGAAAATCCCGTTACATCTCCCGGAAGAGTGTCCGGCGTAAACTGTATTCTTCCGAGGCTGCAGTCCGTCGCCTCTGCTATAGTCTTGGCAAGTGTTGTCTTTCCCACTCCGGGAACATCCTCCAAAAGAACATGTCCCCCCGCCAGCATACATATCATCACATTTTCAACAACATCTTCCTTGCCTACAAAATGACTGTTAATCTCCCTGCACAGATTCTCTATCATAAATACCTCCGGAATTGCTGCCTGCCATACAGTCAGCGCATTTCTCTTTTTTTAAATTTTCACTTGCTTTTTGTCCGTGTTTTTGATACAATACGATTTGCGTGATAAATACCACGTGGTAAGCGGAAATGGCGGAATTGGCAGACGCGCATGGTTCAGGTCCATGTGAAAGCAATTTCATGAGGGTTCAAGTCCCTTTTTCCGCACTATTCAGGCTCCGGAAACTCCGGAGCTTTTTTATTTCACAGTCCGTAACTGATGCATTGTAACTATTCCCGGTCAGTCCAAAATACATTCACCCGCTGCTTCAGATTCGGATTACTATTCCCGGTCAGTCCAAAATACATTCATCCGCTGCTTCAGATTCGGATTACTCTGTACTCCTTCGGCTGATTTCCGCTGTCCTGCAACCATATATTCTTCAATTCTCCAAAAGCTTCCTCAGCCCTTTGTTCTTCTGCTTCCCTGCACGTAAAGAGAACTATCTGCCGTCCGCTTTCAATCAATTCGCCTATTGCAGACTTAAGCCTTTTTTCATCGTAAAAGGCAAAGGGTTCATCAAGAAGTACGGGAAGCTCTTCAGTCTCGAAAAACAGTCTTCCCACCGCCAGCCTTAAAGCCAGATACAGCTGGTCAGCCGTGCCGGCGCTGAGCCCCCGGACATTTCTGTAGTCCACGTCCGACATAAAGCTTATGGACATATCCTGCTGAACCGTCACGTCGCTGTATTTTCCATCCGTTAGTTTTGCCGCCAGTTCCGAAAGCATTCTGTTCAGCTTCTTTCCAAAACGCTCATATATCAGGGCCGACATATTTGAAATAGTCTCATAGGCAAGTCCAACGGCCTTAAGCTCAACCTCCGTGTCCCTCCGGACCGTTTCGCAGGACTGCAGCCGTTCCTCAACTTCCGACATTTTACCGGACGCAACCTCAAGCTCCTGTTCCAGAATTTCCAGACTTCTGAGTTTTCGCCCGGATTCCACCCTCAACATTTCCTGCTCTTTCAACAAAAAATCCAGTTCACGTTGAAGCTTTTCCAATTCATGGTCGCGCTCAAGAATAATATTCTCAGCCTCCCTGCAGGCCTCCGATTCCCTTATCCTGAGTTCATTCAGCCTTTGCTGTCTGTCAGCCTCCAAACGTCCCCGCTCCTTCTCTGCCTTTACCTGCCCTTCGTTAAGCATGGTCTTGAACTTCAGCTCAAGCTCATTCTTCGCGGCTGCGGCTCTTTCCTCAATACTTCTGCTTTCGTTTTCATACCTGCCTTCAGCCTCCATTTCGCTGTATCGCCGGTGTACATCCTGTTCCTGAAGTCTTTCTTTTTCCTCCGCTATTCTCTCCAGCCTCTTTACAATCTCATGATTTTCGTTCTGAATGCGCTTCTCTTCCTCTTCAAGACTCTGCTTCTCCTTATCAAGCACTTCGGCTGCCATAACCAGCTCTCTGTCCTTTATATAACTGATAAGGAAAAAGACTATGCCGAATAACGCCACCACCATACCCGCACCTATGCCTATCCTGCTTTTTCCGCTGAACAGATATGCCGTTGCCATACCGATAAATACCAGCATAAGTCCTGAAATGAACCTCTTTTTGCATTCCTTCTCTTTAAGATGCACTTCTTCCGTTTTTTTTGCGTTTTCTTCCTGCTTAAGGGAATTGTTGTCAGCGGCCACGTTATTGCTCTGATGTCCTTCTAAAATAGCTTTTCTTTTTTCGCCGAGGTCCGCCAGCTCATTTTCCATGGCTTTTCTCTTTTCGCCAAAGCTTCTCTTTTCTCCTTCATAGGCAGTTTTAGCGTCAAAAAGAAGCTGCTGCCTTTTCTTTTCGATGACGGCCTTTTCACTCTCAAGCTCCCCTGTCAGACTCAAACTCTTTTCCTTAAAATCATTCCCGGAATTCTTAATCTTCTCGTCAGCTTCCCGGTTTATCTTTTTTCTTTCCAAATCAAAAGGCTCCATATCAGCCGGTTTTGCCGCAGCACAAAGCTCCTTCTGCTTTTCAGCCTTTTCCTTAAGCTGCTCCGCCAGCTCCTCATCCTTTTTCAGATTTTTTTCATGTTCCCTGCATTCCCTATCCAGTTCAGCCGCTTCCTCTTCCTTTCCGGAAATCACTGCCGCAAGCTCATCTCTTTTTGCCCGCAGTTCCGATATATCTGCCTCCTTCAAAAGATTCTTCAGCTGTTTTTCCCTGTTTTTCAGACGTTCCAGAGCCCCCGGAATATCCACCTCTCCGGTTTTTGCCATAGCAAGATTTGCCACGTAGTTTTTCACACCGTCCGCCAGATTTTTCCCCACGGGTATGCTCTGCTGCCCTACCGCAATGGTGTTGGCATAGTTACTCTCGTTCAGTTCGGGAATCAGGTCCGTAATACGTCCCGACGGAAGCTCAATATTTTTCATGGTGTCCAGATTGGTGCAGCAGCATTCCTGCGAATTTTTCAAAAAGCACCTGCTTATTCTGTACCTGCTTTCCCCATACTCAAAATCGATGCTTCCCGAAAAAGCTCCCGGATTGTTCCATGGAAGGTATCGCAAATACACATCATCCTTACCTGCCGCACCTCTTTTAATGTCAATGCCAAAAAACATGGCCCTGATAAAGGCAAATATAGTGCTTTTTCCCGCCTCGTTATCACCTCTGACTATATTAAGGCCGTCCCCGAAACTTAGCTCTTTTTCCGAAAACCTGCCAAAATTGCCGATTCTTATTATATTGATTTTCATCCTGTCTCCATTTTTCCTGTTCCCGAGCACCGATTCTCCCGGGCTTCCCCGCGTTTCTGCCCGTCAGTTTTCCCGGTGATTCTTTCTTCTGCTATGACATTTTGGGCACCGATTCTCCCGGACTTCCCTACGTTTCTGCCTGTCAGTTTTCCCGGGAATTATTGCTTCCATTCTGACATTTTGGGCATCGATTCTCCCGGACTTCCCTACGTTGCCGCTTTCGCTGCACTTCAGATTTCCCGGTATTTCGCTCACTTTCTCCGGCCGGACGTCACCTGCAGTGCCTCCATCCCGTAAGCCAGCGCCTTATCGATTACTTCCTGTGAAAAATCACTGTTTTTCACAGCCTCAATAAACATTCCCACTACGTTATCACCGTTTTCCGCCTGCAGTCTTTCAAAGTCATAATTCGGAGCGGTTCTGTCCGTAATCTTCATAATGTCTCCGACCGAAATGCTGCCCCCGGCTGCCTCTTCCGAATCCTTTTCGGATACTTCTCCGTCTGCCTTTACCGATGTCCGCAAAGCCGACATGGCAGATGATATCCCGATTCGCATATCCTCAGTATCAAACGTAATATCGGGATCTCTTTTCCCGACAAGTTCAAATGAATAATAGTTCTCTCTTCCCTTTTCATCTATTATTCTTAAAATGCACTCCCGCAGAAGAAAATCCGTCATTTCCGGGTTAACTTCCACATTCTCATGAAAATACCGGCGTTTGGATGCAGCTACAAACATAAAGGATGCCCCTTCACGCATTCCGTCACCGGGTTCTGCAGAAAAAATACCCGGTTCGCCTGTTTTCGCATCTTTTTCAGCACATGCCTGTCCACGCTCGCCTGAATTCTCACCTGGTTCGTCTTTCAACAGGTTCTTTGACTTTTCTTTCCCGGTAATCTCTCCCAGAATATAGCCGTGTTCTCCGGTTTCATTCCTGTCCAAAGGCTCCGGAGAACCGCAGTATCTTACTTTTCTGCTCAAAATATCAGGCTTGTGTATATGTCCCAAAGCCACATAATCAAACCCCGAATGCTCCAGACTTTCCCCGCTAAAGGGTACATCCTCCGCAGAGCCGCCATGAACCATAAGAATATTAATTCTGGAATTATCCCCCGGCCTGATTCCGAGAGTCACATCCTTCCTGACGGTTCTCTCATGGTAACTGAAGCCGTAGACTTCGGTATTAATATCCTCAAAATAAACGCTTTCCCAGGTGTCAGACTTCAGGAATGTCACATTCGGGCTCCATTCATAATCCCTGTAGGGTGAATTGGCACCTATATAATCATGGTTTCCCGCCGTAATAACCACATGAACCTTCGGAATCCCGGCAAATACCGAATCAACCTCCTTGAGGTCCTTTATTTTAGGCTGTTCGTGAAACATATCCCCGGCTATAAGCAACAGGTTAGCACCCTTTTTAGCCGCTTCCGAAACTATCTTTTCAAAGGTTTCATATATCTCTCTTTTTCTGTTCTTCGACCACTCAAAATCCTTTTCGGGACTCATTTTCAAATGAAAATCTCCCGTATGAATAAATCGCATAAATTCCCTCCGCACAGTTCACTTGCTAAACCTGCTTCTCCTCGCTATAATATATAGAGGAATTCATCTGTAGCTAAACCGGTTCCCATAAGCATGATACAAGCGTCCCTTTTTGACGCCCTAATGATAGTATACAAAACATTTGTTTGTATTGCAAGTGCCACCTGCGCTACTTTTGTAAGAACCGTTACTATTCACAGGCGGTCCGTAACGCATTCATAAGCTCTGCCTGTTACTCAATCAGTCGTTGCTTCACAGCCCATGGTTTGTTCATGTGTCCTGTCCGGCCTCCACAGTCGGACAATACTGTGCGCAAACCATAAAACGTGCTTCAGGCTTGTGTTCATTATCATTCGACTGTGAATGGTAACCGATAACCATATTAAAAAATCAGGTATAAAAAAATGATTCATGAAAAAGCAAGAAAGAACAGTCGGCGAAAAACCCGTCTCATCACCGAGGCTGCACTTATCGCTGCAATCTACACCGTGCTGTGCATTATTTTTAAGCCTATCAGCTTTTCGTTCCTTCAGGTAAGAATTGCGGAAATGCTCACTATTCTTCCCTACTATACCGGCTCCGCCATTCCCGGAGTCACCATCGGCTGCCTCATCAGCAGTCTCCTTACCGGTGCCGATATTTTCGATATTATTTTCGGCAGTCTTGCAACTTTCATCGGAGCGCTCGGCTCCTATACCCTGCGCAGACACAAATATCTGGTACCGCTTCCTCCGGTAATCAGCAACACTCTGATTATCCCGCCGGTTCTGCGTTTTGCCTACGGAGAAGGTCAGCCGCTGCCGTTTATGATGCTTACGGTCGGAATCGGAGAGCTTATCTCCTGCTACATACTCGGTCTGGCACTGCTCTTCCTTCTCGGAAAATACAGAAATGTAATCTTCAAATAAAAGCTGCTCCAAATTTTCTTTGAAGCAGCTTTTATTTATGCGTTCCTTATTCCTGAGGGTGATACCCCGAATCTCTTTTTGAACAGCTTGCTAAAATGGTACGCATCGTCATAGCCTACCATGTCGGAAACTTCTTTAACGCTGATTCCCGGATTCTTTTCCAACAGTTCCTTAGCCTTATCCAACCTGATGTTAATCAGGTATCTGATAGGCGTATCACCGGTTACAGACTTAAATATCTTGGAAATATAGAAGGGACTGACATACATGTTTTCCGAAATCATATCCAGCGAAATCTTCTCAGAATAATGCTCCCCGAAATAAACGATGATATCCTCCACAATCTTGTTCTTGTTTATCGATTCAAACGAACAATGACTTTCAGGTTCTCCCGGAAGCTGCTCGTCACGCAGAATGTACAGCAGGAACTGAACAAGATATGCCTGCATCATAAAATAACGTCCCAGCTTTCTGTCCTCACGCTCAATACTCATGGACGTGCAGATTCTCATAAGCTTCTGCTTCAGGTCTGAACCGCACTTATATACAGGCATGCTCTTTAAGAGTAAATGGTCTTCCTGCATTCCGTCGATATTAAAATTCATGGCCCCGATGAAAAACTCATAAGTCGGAGTTTTCTGATTAACACAAAACGCCTGATGATAAGTGCCGGGGTTAAATATCAGAAGATCGCCCTCCTCTATATCGTACATCTGACCGTCAATTTTATATCTGCCTTTTCCCGACATTATAAAGGCCATCTCAAGATGATCGTGGCAATGATATTTTTCCTCATTTACTGTTCTGATACCCTTCCATGTATACAAAAAAGTTGGATTGAACCCATTTGAAATTATATTTTCATCCTTCTGCATCTTCTGACCCATACCTTTCGTAGTCTTGGCTTGCACATGACATTTATTTAATACTTACAGTATAGCAGAAACCTTTGATTTTGTAACCAAATTTATATATATTTTTTATGTTTTTTCTTAAATTCCGGCAAGGCAGCCCGCCCCAGATCCGTTACAGGCTTAATCCATTTTCCCGAATAAAGATGAATCTGCATCAGACAGTAACGGATAGGCTCGTCAATATAACAGCAGATGAAAATCACCCAGTAAGGAGCTTTCAGAACAAATCCCGTAATCAGCACGCATGGAATCAGCACAATATACATGAACACAATCTCCAATACCGTGCCGTAAACCGCATCTCCCGCAGCACGATAGGTATCGTTCTGAATCCAGTTCCCCATTCTTATAACCGAAGCCACCATAAATATCATTAAAAGATTAGTCCCTATCTCAAAGGACTCGCCCTTCAGACTCATGGCGTGCAAAATCGGACCGTGAAACGCCATAAGCAGACAATACACGCCAAAAATAACGCCGCTGCACAGGTAAACAAGACGTTTTGCTCTCTCATAAGCGGTGTCAAGCTCACCGGCACCTACACATTTGCCCACCAGTACGGAGGATGCATTTGAAAATCCCGCAAAGAATCCGATAATCAGACCTTCTATGGTTCGGAATACGGCCAGTGCAGCAATTACTTCCTCACTCTGGCGTCCCAGCGTAATATTTATTATCAGATTTCCAACACCCACCAGCACCTCGTTGCATATGATGGGAAAACATTTGACAAAATACTCCTTAACAATCTGCCTGTTCCATAAAAAATGTCTGTTGAAATGGAAAAGGTACTGATATCCCGTAGCTCCCGCCATGGCCAAAACCGTAAGCACATTTGTTACCGCAGCTATGGTGGTAGCAAGTGCAGCTCCCTTTATTCCCATTTCGGGTGCCCCGAGATTTCCGTAAATAAATACCCAGTTTAAGAAAAGGTTAGTTCCTACAGAAACTATGGACGCAACAAGCGGAATACGCACTCTTTCGGTGGATCTGAGCAGACAGCTCATAGCCATGGAAAATACCTGCAGTATGTACGCATAGCCTACTATGCTGAGGTACTCTCTTCCGATAGCCCGTATTTCCTCCTTGTCGGTGTATATTTTCATAATAACTTCCGGCATGAAAATCGCTGACAGACCAAACACCAGTGCCACCGTCATCATGCACACCAGAGTCAGTCCGTAGGACCTGTCAAGCCCGTCATCATCCTTGGCTCCCCAGTACTGTGAAAAGAACAGCATTCCGCCGCCTACAAATCCCCAGTACCCCGAAAATAGCAGCGATGAAAACTGTGCACAAAGCCCCAGCGCACCTACCGAAAGTTCACCCAGCGGAGCCACCATCATGGTGTCCACCATGCTGGCGGTAGTGGTAAGCAGGTTCTGTATAGCTATAGGCACAGCAATGGAAGCCAGTTTCTTCAAAAACGGCTTCCACTCAAATTTTTTATTATAAACCGTTAACTCGTTCATGATAATCCTCCGAAGTCCATTCGTTTTTTTAACACAGACTCCGCATTCCTGTCAAACCTTTTTATTTCTCAGATAATGTATTTTTCTGTCTTTTTCTCGCTTTCTTCACTTTCAAAATTCTCTTTTCGTCATTTTGACGCAGACTTTATTTTCGCCATTTTTTTCTTTTGTTCCGCGATTCCTGCATTCATTGATTCCCTTTTGCCTGTTCCGAAATCCCTACATTCGCTGACTTCCTTTTGCCTGTTCCGAAATCCCTACATTCGTTGATTTCCTTTTGCCTGTTCTGAAATCCCTACATTCATTGATTTCCTTTTGCCTGTTCTGAAATTTCTGCATTCGCTGACTTCCTTATGGGTGAATTCGGCTAGATTTCGCCCTTTTCCGTCAGAAAGTTTAAAAAGCCTTCAAGACCTCTGCAAATATCATCATAAGTCACATCAAAATTATCCGTATACCACGGATCCGCCACATCCGCACCCGACCCGGCAAACGTCAGCAGCTTATATATCTTCCCCTGGGGATCTCCGCCCGCAATATAATTCATGTTCCTGATATTCGCCGTATCCATGCCTATCAGGTAATCATATTCATCATAATAGCTCTTAGTCATCTGAACTGCCCTGTGCGGCACAACCGGTATCCCCTCCGCGCGCAGTTTCCCCACCGTCCCGTAGTGCGGTCCGTTTCCAATCTCCTCACGGCTCGTCGCCGCCGAATAAATCATAAATTTGTCTTCTATATGGCGCTGCTTTACCATGTAGGTAAAAACGCTCTCAGCCATTGTGCTGCGGCAGATGTTGCCGTGGCAAATAAATAGTACTTTTATCATAATTTCATATAACCTCATATATCGTCGCAAAGCCCCATTTTACGGGGTTTGCGGCGTTTCTTCAAAATTGCGTAACATCACATAAGTTCTCATAAAATCTTATATTTTTGACAAAATGGGGGTACGAATGGGGGTACGAATGCCATTTTTCCACCACACCATTTGCAGAAATTAATATGCAACAACTCTCTTCATCTCAGCCTCTGCATCCTCAAAATTGATATGAGTATAATGATCCATGGTAATGCTTATCTCGGCATGGCCCATTATATACTGAAGACTCTTTGGATTCATACCGCTCTTTGCCATATTGGTGCAAAATGTATGTCTGCATACATGAGGTGTAACCTTAGGCATCTGCAGCTTGTAAGTCCTGTTATACTTTTCAAGGATGTGCTGAAAATATTTTTCCCAGTGAAGGGCTACCATCGGCATATCATTCTTGTCAAGAAATAAGAAACCGGAATAACCATCAATGACAGGCTCCGCCTTAGGCTTAACCCTATTTGCTATAATAGTCCGGAAAGCCTCTTCTACGTCCTTTGTCATCGGTATCTCCCTGACACCACATTCCGTCTTGGGCAGTTCAATCATATAACGCATTTTGCTTGTTCTGATAAGCTGATGGTCAACGATAATTTTGTGATGCTTGAAATCAACATTTTTAATTGTAATTCCTACAAATTCCGAGATACGCAGTCCGGTATTAAACAGAATAAAAATAGCCTCATAATACCTGCAGAAATGCTTATCCTGTTTAACGAACTCCAGAAATTTACGTTCATTGCCCCGTGTCAGCGCTTCTCTGGTCACACTGTCATTGACAATGACCGTAGCAAGTTCAAAATCAAAGGGATTCTTTCTGATAAGGTCGTCATCAAGTGCCATCCGAAATGCCGGTCTTAAAATTCCGCGGATAGTATGAATCGTACTGTATCCCTTTCCTTCTCTCTGCTGCAGGGTAATAAGCCAAAGCTTTGCATCCGATATTTTTATTGTATCAATGCGCCGCTGACCAAATGGATTCTCCTCAAGGAAATTTATAGTGGTCTGATAGCCTGCTTTTGTAGATTCCCTGACACCGATCTTTGTCGCAACATAGCGTTTCACAAGCTCAAGTACGGTAAGATTCGCACCATCAAATGCAATACCAGCCTGTTGTGAGGTCTTGATCTCCATCTCCTGTTCCCTTAATGACAGACACGGCTTCTTACCATCCGGCAATCTGTCATTTCTGTCAAGTTTCCAGCTATACAGATACCTCGCCGTACCGTTTCCATCGTAATACTTATACCGATATCGTCCGTTAGACTGCTGATACTCGCCGTTATGTAGTACACGGCCTTTATTATCCTTTCTTTTATTTGACATAATAGACACTCCTTTCAACTTAAAAGGACTGTCCCCGATAGGTTAGATTCTATCACAAGACAGTCCATAATTCATTATGTTTTTTGACATTTTTGCCATTCCTCCATGGCAGAGTTTTTCTTACTCACTGCTTAAACACAGGTTGCGCTGTCAAGATATCTTTCAAACAGAACCCGTTTTATTTTTACATGGCTTCCAACCTCAAGAATAAAATCCGCGCCGGGATGCTCCGCTATAATCTGGTAAAGTCTTCCTTCTCCGATTCCAAAATATTTTGCTGCCTCAGGCACACTCAGGGAATATCTGTTCCACAACGGAATCGTTGTCTCTTCACGATGAACATCACTGGTGGTATTTGAATTTACTTTTATGGCATTTGCCTGGTTAATTTTGTCCTGTAAAACTGCCACTGCCTGATATGCCATTGGCACAATCACCGGTGTTCTTTTGGGAGCAGCGCTACCCTCAATATATATATTTGTCTGATTCATATTTTTTCCTTTCATCATTTGTAATCTACAGTAAATCTTTTTCTCAAACCTCTTTATTGTTGTGTTTCATGAATAAGCGTTTTTATCGCGGTCAATTCTCTGTACTTCTTTTTCCAACACAGAGGACCACTTTTTCACTTGGTTGACAGCCTTGGTTGACAAACGGGATTTTACAATTCCATGCCTCGGTCTCGTTCTTTCCTGCCGAAATGCTCCAGAGCCTTTGCAATGGTAGCTGCATCTGTCTCTCCAAGGTACCTGGCAAGCTTCTCTGTGTTCCAAAATCTGTCGGTAAACGGTGCAAGACCGCATCCTACATCAATCCCCGGGATACAGATGAAATTGCCGCCGGAATACTTTCCGACAATAGCATCAAAGTCTGAACCTCTTCCTTCGATATGGATGTAAGTTGCTCCGGACATTCTCTTTGTTACCGCCCATCTGACGGACCATTCTTCTGTTTCACCGTCGTTATATTCATGTTTGTAAGTTATTTCATTCATTGATTTATATCTCCTTTTTCTGTGATTGTGTCAACCAACTCTGTCAACCATCTACAAAACTATCTCTCTGTGAATGGAATCTCGAGCTGTTCCGATACCGGTTCGAAGCCATCTTCTGAAACCGTGTTTCCTTCGCCCACTCTCATCCAAGCCCTCTGTCTGCCGTATTTTGCAAATCTCTGCTGACCTACGGTTTCCCAGCCCTTCATGGTTCTCATGGTTTCTGCCACCCTGTTCAGTTCATTTTTCTTCGGCCGGTCATATTCCGTATATCCGAGAGCTTCCCGCATCAGCATTGCAACACATACATATTTTTCTTTTGTCTCATCAAGGAACTGCTCAATCAACTCTGCGTCGGTATCCTCCGGAGTGTACCTTGCCTGGTATTTAGCAAGCTCTGCAGCCAGGTGTTTTGGCAATGTAAGAAAATAATTACCGCTACGGTAAAGTTCCATGATTTCTGCCCACATCTGCAGGAAGTATTCTCTTGATTCCGCTTCATTTTCCAGGATATGAACCTCCGCTCTATCCATATGAATTTCAATCGGAATAATACGTCTGTTTCCGCTTTTATCCATCGGAAGAACTTCAAGCCTGTTGGAAGAACCGGCGAAAACACACTGTCTCTTTCTATCCCTTGGATGTTTGTCATATGGTGTCTTGTAGGTATCCTTTTGACGGCTTAAAAAGCTTTTTATATCCTCGACGCTCCTTGCATTCAATGTGGCCAGCATTTCCGACATTTCGATAATCCAGTGTCCCTGAATCCTACGGAATATGTTCTCATCATCTATTTTTTTCATATCATCCGAAAAACACTCGTCTTTTATTGCCAGCAGACGGAAAAAGGTGGACTTTCCGGCTCCCTGATCCCCCACCAGACATATTGTTGTTTCAAACTTAATTCCCGGCTCAAATAACCGTGCAACAGCTCCGAACATAAAAAGCTTTAAAGCCTCTGTCGTAAGTTCGGTCTTCTCAACTCCAAGAAAACGAGTCAATGCGTTCTCAACTCTCGGA
>JAZQNG010000063.1:0-4781 GCA_045627205.1 Lachnospiraceae bacterium | reverse complement strand
ATTGAAGAGGGAAGGGCAGAAGGAATAAAGAGTGGAATAGAGCAGGGAATAGAGCAGGGAATAGAGCAGGGAATAGAGCAGGGAATAGAGCAGGGAATAGAGCAGGGAATTATAGCGTCTGTACGTATGGAACGAAAGCATCATGTAGACGATGCAACTATTATTACGGACCTTATGACGGAATACAGTATAGATGAAGAAACTGCAGTAATGTATGTTAGAGAGAAAGACATTTAAGAGTAGAGTGTAAAGAAAACAGGCGTAAATCCTGCCGTTGGCAGAGCTTTAGCCTGATTTATTCTTATTTGTTTTTTTCTATTTTTTCAGCAAGTTCAGTCAGATAAATCCATCGTTCTGTTTTGAATTCCAGTTGTTCTTCTGCCTGCTGTTTTTCTTCCATTAGCCTGTTGAGTTCGAAGTAGTTTGTACTGGAGGCTTCAATCTGTTTGTTAAGGTCTTCAATTTTTTTCTCTAAAGCAGATATATCGTTGTCAATTGTTTCGTATTCCTTTTGTTCAGAGTATGTAAATTTAAGCTTTTTTGGCGAAGAAGCCTTCCAGGATTTTGATGATCCGTTAACACCGGCTGTATTTGAAGGCGAAGCATCAGATTTGCTGTTATCAGTTCTGTTTTTTGATTCTTTAAATACTGTTTTGCTGTCGGGGCACTCTGACTGTAGCTTTTTAGAAAGCTCTTTTTCCCTGAAATCGGTATAGTTGCCTTCTATCTGCTCTATCACTCCGTTTTCCCGGAAAACGAACAGCCTATTGACAAGCTTATCGAGAAAGTATCTGTCATGCGAAACTGCTATGATGATTCCTTCAAAGCTGTTCAGATAATCCTCGAGAATAGTCAGCGTAGTGATATCTAAATCGTTTGTAGGTTCGTCCAAAATCAGGATATTGGGTGCTGTCATTAATATTTTTAAGAGATACAGTCTCCTTTTTTCACCGCCTGAAAGCTTTCCTATTGCAGAATATTGCAGGTCACTTCCGAAAAGAAAACGTTCACACATTCGGGAGGCTGTTATGGCGCCTTCCTTTGTATATATTACCTCCGCAGTATCACGGATATAGTCAATTACACGCTGTTCCGGGTTCATAAATTCACATTCCTGCGAAAAAATACCGAACCTGACTGTTGTTCCGTATTCTATGGTGCCGGACGACGGAGATATTTCTCCTGTAAGAATTTTGATAAGCGTGGATTTTCCACAGCCGTTTGGTCCGATGATTCCGATTCGGTCATTCTGAAGGAAAATATAAGAATAATCCTTTATCAGGTTTTGACGGTCCGGGTATCCCATACATATATGGTTGGCTTCTAATGTTTTTTTGCCAAGTCTGGAATAGCCTGAAAACATTTCTACTGTATCGTCTGTTTCAATTTTTGCTCTGTCGCGTAGGGCCTGAAATCTTTGAATGTGTGCCTTCTGCTTTGTAGAACGTGCACGTGCTCCCCTGAGCATCCAGGCAAGCTCCTGCTTAAAAAGAGTTTTGGCCTTGCGCTCTGAGGCAAGAGCCATATCCTCGCGTTCTGCCTTTAATTCAACAAATCGGGAATAGTTTGCTGTATAGGAGTAAAGGTTCCGCTTGTCAAGCTCATAAATTTTATTTGTTACCTCATCCAAAAAGTATCTGTCATGTGTTATGCAGATAAATGCCCCTTTATAAGCTTTGAGCGTATCCTCAAGCCATTCAGTCATTTCTGCATCTAAATGGTTTGTGGGTTCATCCAGGACGAGAACATCAGATTCGGTAAGGAGTGTGCGTACAAGTGCGACACGCTTTCTTTGACCGCCGGAAAGTATTTCGGGTGATGCGTTGACGTCGGCTATACCGAGGTCTGCAAGCATTACTATTGCTTCGCCGGATATATTCCTGTATTCCTCTACCGCAACCTGACCACGTACGACATTTTCAAGAATTGAAAGTGAATTATCAAATTCCGAGGTCTGCGGAAGATATGAGATACGGAGTCCTCGTTTGGTGGTTATGCTTCCTTCATCAGGCTCTTCAAGTCCGGCTATTATTTTGAGAAGTGTGGATTTTCCGGTACCGTTGATACCGATCAGACCGATTTTATCACCTTCATTTATTCCAAAGCTTATATTTTCAAATAATGCTTTCAGACCGTAGGATTTACTTAGGTTTTCAGCTACCAGAAGATTCATGGCAGGACCTCCGTTTGAATTAATAACACAACTATTTTAATAAATAAGTCCGATTTGTGCAAGTATGAATGTATTCAAGGAGTCGTTCACCGTAACATATCATTTGAATTCCGAATTCATATGAAAATGCTTGAAAAAGACGGAAACTGTATGTTGTAAGACTTTACATAAATCTACATTTGAAATATAATGATATCGGTTCAGGGGGTCAAAGGAACAGGCCCTTCTGCTGAGACAGTAATTTAAAATACTAATAAGAGGTTAGGATATATGGATTTTCATGGTATTCATCTGCCGGATAAAAAAATAATAGAGAAACCCGGTAAAAAATTAAGTGAAGGTAAAAATGCAAATGTGTATGAATGGGGAGATGAGTATGTAATTAAGCTCTTCAAAAATTCATACCCGATTGAAGAAATCAACAGGGAATATTATAATGCGCTGGCACTAAAAAATCAGCCTTTTCCGAAGGCTTCTGTTGTAGAATTGAAGAAAACGGAATTTGGTTTCGGGATAGTATTCAGAAAGGAATCAGGTGAAACGCTTTATGAATATATAGAGCGTACAGGGGACCTGAGGGGCGCTGCCGAACAGATGGCAGAGCTTCAGAAAAGGATTAATTCATGTACTTTTGATAGTGAAAAAACAGATGCTATCGAAAGCACGCACCAGCTTTTAAGAAGAAACATGCTGGCATCGGGGAAGGCGGATTCTGATGCAACGAAGGAAATGCTGAGGTTTCTTGGAACCATGAAGGAAGGAAATTCATTATGTCACGGAAACCTTCACCCCGATAATATTATTCTGACAAAAAATGGCGCAACGGCAATATCCTTCTCAAGTTTTTCAATAGGAATGCCGATATATGATGTGGCAAGGACCTTCTTCCTTATTGCCTACACACCGCTCCCGGGAGATGAACCGGGCTGCAGCTGTAATGTTCCGGGCTGCAGAGGTTTGGGAAATATGGAACAGAGGAAGGAACTTGGCCGGTACTATCTTAACGCAATGGGAAAAAGTGCAGTCGAGATTGGCGGATATCTTTCAATGATAATTGCCGGGATGTAAGGATAATAAAATATACATTGGCATTGAATTTATTGAAAAAGACAGAAATATTTATATTTGTTGACAATATGCATAAATGTTTGCATATCACTCCGCATGAATCCATAATAAACCAAAAACTTTAAAAAAATAGTTGATTTTCAAAAAAATTTCTTTCCTTTTGCGAAATTGTATAGTATAATATTTATAAATAAATTATTGGGAGGAAGCTATGATAAATCATCTTTTTGGTAATTATCTTGTGGATTCGGGATGTATTACTTCTGCACAGCTTGAGCAGGTGTTTGAAACCCAGAAAAAGGTCCGCGTAAAGCTTGGCCTGATTGCAGTTTCTGAAAAACTGATGACAACCGAACAGGCAGATGAGGTAAATGCCCTTCAGCAGATTATGGACAAGCGTTTCGGTGATATAGCCGTTGAAAAGGGATATTTGACGGATGAACAGGTCGGAAGGCTTCTGAGCCTTCAGGGAAATGCATATTTATCATTTGCCCAAGCTATAACCGATAATGGTTTTATGGAGCTTACTGCTTTTGAAAAAGCATTCGGTGAATATCAGAAAGCACTTGAATTTACCGCGACTGATATGGATGCCCTTAAATCAGGGGAATCAGACAGAATTGTTCCTTTGTTCCTTCCTGAGGGCTGTGACAGGATGCAGGTTGAACATATCCTTATAGCAATCCGTTCGATACTCAGACTTATAGATAGCGATGCATATATTGATAAAGCATCATTTGTTTCAAAACTTGAGGTTGACAATGCTTCAGCACAGAGCCTTAAGGGTGAAAAGGAGGCTACACTCTGTCTTGCAGGAGATGGCAACTCATTGCTTGCAGTTGCAGAGCCTTTTGCAAAGGATACATTTGAAAAGGTTGATCTTGATGCACTTGATGCGGTTGCTGAATTTATCAACTGTGTCAACGGAATGTATGCATCAAAGGTTGCCCAGTCGATGGGTATGGATATGCTCCCGCCTGAATACAGGGAGAAAATCGGTGAAATTGCGGAGGAAAATATGGTTGTCCTTCCGGTTTTCATAAAGGGATGCGAGATAAAGCTCGTTTCTAAATTTAACGGAACTATAAATCTTTAAGGGGTGAGGATATGGCAAAAATATTAATCGTTGACGACTCAAGAACTTCCAGAAAGATTCTTCGTGGTATTCTGGAAGGTGCCGGACATGAAATCATTGGTGAAGCTGTTGATGGACAGGACGGTGTAATTAAGTTCAGGGAGCTTAAGCCGGATATCACCACGCTTGACATTACAATGCCTGTCATGGATGGCTTAGAGGCATTACAGGTTATCAAAAAAGACGCCCAGGATGCTAATATTATCATGGTAACTGCGGCAGGTCAGCAGAATAAGATGATTGATGCCATAAAATATGGCGCTGCAGAGTTTGTTACAAAGCCCTTTGAGGCAGAAGAGATTCTTCGTATTGTAGCAAAGTTTAATGTATAAGCATTTATATGAGTATAAAAACGTAAACCATGGTGGGATTACTGCCATGGTTTTTTTGATGTGCCGGTGGAAT
>JAZQNG010000062.1:0-15568 GCA_045627205.1 Lachnospiraceae bacterium | reverse complement strand
CTTGAAGCAGAGAGAATAGTAAAGGAAAGACTTGAAGCGGAAAGACTTGAGAAGGAGAGGCTTGAAGCAGAGAGACTTGAAGCAGAAAGAATAGAGAAGGAAAGACTCGAAGCAGAAAGAATAGAGAAGGAAAAACTTGAGGCAGAGAGAATAGAGAAGGAAAGACTCGAAGCAGAAAGAATAGAGAAGGAAAAACTTGAGGCAGAGAGAATAGAAAAACTCGAGAAGGAAAAGACTGAGGCTGAAAATAATATAAATAAGTCAGATGCGGGAAATGATGAATCAAAATGTGAAGAAAAATCAGAAGCTTCACAGGATAAAAAGGAAGAGGATAAAGCAGAGCCTGCGGCAGAAGAAAAGGAAGAGGATAAAGCAGAGCCTGCATCAGAAGAAAAGAAAGAAGAAGTAGAGTCAGCTTCTTCTATAAAGGAAAATTCAAAAAAGAAAAAGAGAAATAAAAAGAATAAGAATAATAAAAATGCGGTAGACAATTCACAGGAGAATAATACGGCTGAGGATAAAACTACAGCTGAAGCTACAGATAAAACCACAGCTGAAGCTACAGATAAATCCACTGAAGCTGCTACACCGGAAGCCTCTGATAATAAAGAGGCTTCGCCCGAGACTGAAGGTGCCGATGTAAATGCAGAGGCTTCAGATAAAAAGAAGGAAAAGAAGAAAAAATCCCGCCATGAGGGACAGACACTTGTAACGGCTGCTCACTCTGATAATTTCAGAAAATATGCGGCACCGGTTCTGCATTTTCTCCTTTTTGTCGGCGTAGCTGTGCTTTTCCTGATAGCACTTGCTGCAGGACTTCTTTTGGTATTTGCCGCAGCGATTCTTGTTTTATTCGGAATTACATCAATAAAAACGACAATCGCGGAAATCGGATCATCTACTCTGTATGGATTGAGTGTGCTGGGATACGCCTTTATTATGTTTGCAATCGTAGTACTATGTATTATGGGAACGTATGCAATTATCCGATTTGTACTTCCTGCAGTAATTAAATTGTTTAAACGGGGTTCCTTTAAAATCAAGTTCAAGCAATACTATGTTGATGTTAAGTCTGTGGAAGCTGAAGCACCGGCAGATAAATTGGAGGAAGTTTGAAAATAAATTTTCAAACTAAGAGATTGGTGCAAAGAACGCACCAATTAATGTTCCAAATTTACTTTAAATTTGAAACATTAATTAACTACACCATGAACAACTCATTACATTCGTTGCATTATTAGGAGGAGAAATGAAACCTTTTAAAATTATGTTTTTTACGGCAGTTGTTCTGTTTTTGATCGGTGAGCTGATTATTGTTGCGACATATCTTACCCATCAGGATGAAATGGAACAGGTAAACAGGCAGTATCATGGACGTGAAATTGCCCTTGAAGAGGATGTGACGGATCTGTTTATAGATGCTACGGGAGTTGATGTGTATGTTTCGTACGGAGACAGACCTTCGATTTCAGTGACGGACTGCTATCTGGCAGGGTTTGACTATTCAGTTGAGGATGGAATGCTGAAAATAACCCAAAAGGATCCGGTTACACTTCAGCTGCTCGGATGGCGTATTCCGGCAAGTGTTGTAGGCTGTACGGCCGGACATTCGGGCAGAATCGATGTGAAGCTTCCCGAAGGCATGACGCTGAACAATGCAAATCTGAATGTCGGTTTTGGCGACATTACCGTTGAGCAGCTGACAAGCAAAAGAATTGTAACGCAGGTTGGAATCGGAAGCCTGAAGGTTGAAAAAGTAAAAAATAATGAAAAATATGCTTACCAGGTGGCCTTTGGAAATACAGACGTAAACTGGAGGCAGGATAATAACTGAACCATTGAAAGTATGGCCTTCCTAAAGCGGGGTGCAGGCACTTTTAAGCCAGCATGCATCTGCCTCATCGAGGTAGGGTGATAAGGTGCTGTAAACCCTGCTGTGGTATTCGTTGAGCAGGAGAATTTCCTGCGGGGTGAGACGTTCCTTTATGACGGGCTTAAGGTCGATGGGACAAAGTGTCATCACCTCAAATTTGTAGAAGGTTCCGAATTCATTAACATTATCCTCCGTGACGAGAATATCATTTTCAATTCGGATACCGTGGCTGCCCTCTATGTATACACCGGGTTCGTCGCTCACGAGCATGCCGGGCAGAAGCGGCACCTGATTGCTTTTGCGGTTGCCCAGACGCCAGTGTATGGTCTGGGGACCTTCGTGGACATTCAGGAAATAGCCGATACCATGGCCTGTTCCATGGTTGAAATCAAGACCGAGGTTCCATAGCGGAAGCCTGGCAAGTACATCAAGGTTGGCGCCTGTTGCGCCTGCAGGGAAATGTGCACCGCAAAGGGCAAGATTTCCCTTTAATACAGCCGTGTAGTGCTCCTTCATTTCTACGGTCAGCGGACCCATTGCCAGGGTACGGGTGATATCTGTGGTTCCACAGGAATATTGTGCGCCGGAATCTATGAGAAGAAGACCGTCCCTGCGGACAGGGATATCTGTTTCAGGTGTCGGTTCGTAATGGACAATCGCTGCGTGAGGACCATATGCAGCTATTGTATCAAAGCTTAAATCGGAAAAGTCTGTTCCCATCTGTCTGAACTCTAAAAGCTTATTGCTTATACCGATTTCAGTCAATTCATCCTTCTGTCTGTCGAGCCAGGCCAGAAAACGTACCATTGCTACGCCGTCTTCGACATTTGCTTTCCTGAGATTTTCTATTTCCGTATTATTTTTTATTGCCTTCAGTGAAATGGTGGGGTTTTCGGAATTTACAGGCGGAACCTTATCAGAAATACATTTATAAAGAGCATAGCTGATATTTGAACTGTCTGTCATGATGCGTGCGGAATCGGAAAGAGGTAGCCTTTGGCACTCCTCATAAACATTATCGTAGGGCATGATTGATATTTTAAGTTTATTCAGGTATTCCTTAACACCATCGGAAACGGATGCAGGGTTGCAGAAAAGGATCCCGGTTTCACTGCCTAAAAGGAGATGTGAAAGGAATACGGGATTGCAGGGAATATCGCTTCCACGAAGATTAAGAAGCCAGGCAATATCGTCAAGTGAGCTTAAAAGGTGGTATTCACAGCCGGCCTTTTTCATGGACTTACGGACCATGGACAGCTTTTCCTCTGCACTTTGTCCTGTATAGCAGGTATCGAGGATATATACAGGATTTGAGGTGATTTCCGGCCTGTTTTTCCAAAGCACTTCAGACGGGTAAATGTCATAAACTATATCACAGTTCTCCTTTGAAAGGAGGACCCCCGGATTCTGGGGCATAATACGGCCGTCAAAGCCCACTGCAAGGTGCTTTTTATCACCTTCTTCATGCGCCTTAATCATATCTTTAATATATTGCAGGAGGGTTGGTACTCCCGCATAACCGCTTCTGTACAGTTCAATGCCGGTGTCGGAAAGCTGGTCCTCGGCCTGAAGAAAATATCTTCCGTCCGTCCAAAGGATAGCCTCGTCACGGGAAATGCAGAGTGTTCCGTTCGAGCCTGTAAAACCGCTTAAATATGTTCTGTATTTGAAATGCTCACCGACATACTCTGAATTGTGGTAATCAGCATCGGTTACAATAAAACAGTCTATATTTTTTTCTTCTAAAAATTCCCTGAATTCGTTTATTCTTTTAATGATATTTTCTTTTGCTTCCATGACCGTTCTCCGTGAGTTTTTTGTGTGAGCTCTGAAGCTCAATATCAGTGTTATGATATCACCAGTCCTTTTTTATGGCAAGAAGTTTGCAAATAAATATAACAGGTATAACCGTGAAAAACTATCTATCATGCCATTGGGGGGTGAACTGGGAAAACAGTGACAAAAGGTTGCCAAGGTTTACTTGACAGTCAATTATATTGGGCTATAATGTAATTGGAAGAATTTGGATTATCAAGCGGAGGAAGATATTATATGGCAGCTAAACTGATTCCCCTGAGAAAAATAAAAATCGGTTCAACCGTGAACTGTGATATAGCCGCGGAGAACGGAACACTCCTGATTAGAAAAGGAAGTGTCCTGTCAGAGGATCTGGTGCGTAGGCTGGAGGCTATGGATGTTGTTTTTGTTATGGTTGAAACAAGTGCTGTTCAGCTTGAAGGCTATGAACCCGCAGAAAAGGATAATACAGACAATATAGACTCTTACAAGGAAGAATTTGTCCTGAAGGAGGATTTCGAAAAGGGCAAGGAGGCTCTTTTAAACAGGGATATAGACGGTGCGCATGAGGTGGCGTCCGGCATGGCAGAGAAGCTGATGGGTGCGGTGAGCGTTAAAAAGGAGCTGAATGAGCTTAAGTTCGGAACCGAGGGTGTTGTAACCCATACTCTGAACGTTGCGGTACTTGCCGGTGCAATCGGTGTCGAGAACAAATTCAGACCTGAACAGATAGAACTGCTGGTGGTAGGCGGAATGCTCCATGATATGGGCAAGCTTTATATCGATCCCGCTATTTTAAATAAAAACGGGAGGCTCACTGACGAAGAGTATGAGATTATGAAAAATCATACTGTTGAGGGCTATAACAAGCTGCGTGAAAACAAAGGACTGGATCCGAAGGTTGCAATGATTGCGCTTCAGCATCATGAGAATAATGACGGTACAGGCTATCCCAATAAGCTGACGGGAAGCCAGATTTTATTTGAATCAAAGATAATTCATGTCGTGGATGTATATGAGGCAATGACAGCTAAACGCTGCTACAAGGACCAGCTGCTTCCCGGAGATGTTATGGAATTTGTTATGGGACGCTATGCCACAATGTTTGATCCAAGGGCAATGGAGCTTTTCCTGAAAACAATTCCGGCGTACAAGCGTGGAGCTCTTGTAAGGCTTTCCGACGGCAGCAGGTGCAGGGTACTCGACAGCAACAATCTGAACAGCCTGCGGCCGGTTGTTATAAACCTGGATACGGGAAAAATATACGACCTGTATAATCAGCCGGAGTATCTGTCATTAACAATTACAGAACTGCTTTCCGATGAAGGAAAAGTAATACGTCATAATGAGGGACAATAATTAATTATGGACATTTTAGAAGTGATTTTGTTTGTATTTTTGATCGTATGTGCCATAACGGCCAGCGTTACGAAAAATACCTTATCCGCAATCGTCATATTCGGTGCATACAGCCTTGTAATGAGTATCATATGGATTACAATGGAATCTCCCGACCTTGCCATTACAGAGGCAGCCGTAGGAGCGGGTGTTACAACCGTACTGTTTTATGCAACGCTGAAGAAAATCGACCAGATTGATATGACCGTAAATGAGGAAACTGAAAAGAAGGCTTAAGATGAGGTATTTACGATGAGTAAAGCAATAAAAAAAGAAAAGAAGAAATATGGTCTGAGCCGGTCGGTTGCCGAGAGGCTTCAGTTTATTTACCGGATATTGGCATTCGTTATGGTAGTGCTTTTGTTCGGACTTTTGTTTGTTATGGTCCTGGACATGCCTGTTGTCGGAAATGCGAATAATCCGGATAATAACGTGGTTGCCGCCAGATACATAGAAAGCGGTCTTGAGGAAACGGGTGCCGTAAATATTGTTTCAGGCATGATTTTGGACTATCGTGCATTTGATACCTTTGGCGAGTCCTGTGTACTTTTTGTGGCAACGATATGCGTTACCATTATGCTGAGGCTTGATGCTTCGGCAGATGCGGATCCGCTGACACAGTCGCAGGAGAAATCAGGGGATGGTCTTTTTTCAAATGACCATGACTATGAGGACGGAACGGTGGCGGTTAAAAGACGTACGGGACACGGTGTTTCAAGGGCAAGAAGGGTTGAAAAGCTTACAAAATACAATTTTGACCGTGTTGACAGCCGCTTTTTTGAACCGGAGCATGATACGATACTGCAGAAGTGTTCGAAGCTCATTATTCCGATAATCATGGTTTTCGGTGTTTACATTATTCTGAACGGACATATCTCACCGGGTGGAGGCTTCTCCGGCGGTGCAGTGCTTGGTGCCGGTTTTATACTGTATCTTTCGGCATTTGGCTTTGAAAAGACAGAAAGGTTCATGAATGCGACCGTAATCAAATGGATTACCTTCTGCTCGCTGCTTGTATACTGCTTTGCAAAAAGCTATTCGTTCTTTACGGGGGCAAACGGACTTGAATCGGGTATTCCTCTCGGCACGCCCGGAGCCATTCTTTCAAGCGGACTTATACTTGTGCTGAACATATGTGTAGGAATGGTTGTCGCATGTACAATGTACAGCTTCTATGCCCTTGTACGACGCGGCAGAATTTAAGACATTAATTTATTTTGACTTATGAAAACATTGGCTGACGGCTGTCTGAATTATAGTACAGATATGCAGACGGTCCCCGGCATGGAGGTTTTTTATGATAGAGCTGTTTAAGTCTCATCTGAATGATTTTGTGGCTATTACACTGTTTGTAATAGGCTTTGCCGACCTTCTGTTTCAGAAGAATATGATAAAGAAGATAATCGGCCTGAATATAATGGATACGGCAATTTATCTTCTCCTGGCTTCACAGGGATATATTACGGGGAGAACAGCACCGATTGCAATAGACGGTGTTACGGAGGTTGAAAAATATATAAATCCTATACCGAGCGGCCTTGTTCTGACCGGTATTGTAGTATCCGTCAGTGTTACAGCACTTATGCTGGCCATGACCATCAGAATGTACAAAAAATATCACTCTCTTGATCTTGACTACTGCCTGCTGAAGAGTAGGGAAGAATAAGCCTGAAACCGGCATAGTATTTTGAGACCGGTATAACGTTATATTTGGAGTGAATTATATTATGGACTTTATTAAAAATTTTCCGTTTTTTTCGATAATGCTTGGCATGTTCAGTGCCATACTGTCCTCTGTTTTGAGCGGCAGGGCAGCAAAGCATGTTGCAAGAACAGTTCTTTTGATAATAGTTGTACTGTCGGCAGTCCTGCTGGGATATACATGGTCAACGGGCGAGAGCTATGTTTATCTGATGGGCCATTTCCCGGCACCATGGGGCAATGAAATAAGGGGCGGCTGCCTTGAGGCTCTGTTTGCACTGTTTGTTTCCACCGTGACCTTCCTGTCGGTAATAGGTGGCGGCAGGGCTGTTGACAACGACGTGGAAGAGAAAAAACAGACGCTCTACTACATTCTTGTTATGATGATGACAAGCTCACTGCTTGCAATGTGCTACACAAACGATCTGTTCACGGGATACGTATTTATCGAAATAAATACTATTGCCGGCTGCGGGCTTATTATGGTGCGTCAGACGGGAAAGTCGATTGTTACTGCAGTACGCTATATGGTAATAAGTCTTTTGGGTTCAGGTCTTTTCCTGATCGGTGTTACGATGCTGTATAGTATTACCGGACATCTTTTGATGTCAAATATAAAGGATACCATAGCGGAACTGGCAAAAAGCGGTCAGTATACGAACCAGCTTACAATCATCATCGGTCTGATGACGGTAGGTCTTGCCATAAAGTCCGGTCTTTTTCCGTTCCATATGTGGATACCGGATGCTTACGGACAGTCCACGGTGGTTTCAAGCTGTCTGCTCTCAAGCGTTGTTTCAAAGGGCTATATTTTCCTGCTGATAAAGATATACTTCAGAACAATCGGCTACGATATAATCAAGGACAGTAAGGTACTTGAGGTTGTGTTCCTTTTCGGAATTGCCGGAATGATAATAGGCTCTATCATGGCACTTCGGGAAAAGAGTCTGAGAAGAATGATTGCGTATTCCTCGATAGCGCAGATCGGATACGTTTACATGGGAATAGGAATGGGAAGTGTGGCAGGTGTTGCGGCCGCCATATTCCATATTCTTTCTCACGGACTTACGAAATCACTTCTGTTCCTAAGCTCCGCGGAGTTTACGGACGGTTCGCATGCGCGCAGGATTGATACGCTGAAGGGTGAGGCAAAGGACCATATGGCATCGGCCCTCTGCTATGCAATAGGTGCCTTTTCAATCACCGGCTTTCCTCTTTTAGCCGGCTTTGTTTCGAAGCTTCTTTTGGGAAGCGCCGCGGTAGGTCTCCGTACAAGACAGTGGTTTGCACTGATCGCGCTTGCCATCAGTACAATCCTGAATGCCTTTTACTTCCTGCGTACGGTTATTTATATGTTTATTTCACCCTCGAAGGAGGAGGGAGCAGAGCTTGAGAGTAAGGCTGAACCATGGAAATTTGTTTCTATCATTAACGCAAACAATCCGCTTTATGCTTTTGCACTGCTGATGCTTGTTATTTTAAATTTCGGGCTGGGTCTGTTCTCAGGTCCCGTTATCGATATTATAGAAAAAGGTCTTTCGATATTTGCCTAAAAACTATGAAAGGAAAACCCGTAAAACGGGAATGGAAGAGTTATTATGTTAGTTCTTTTACTGCCTATTCTTGTGCCTGTGATAGGAGGTTGTCTGCTTTGGCTGTTTAAATGCTTTGACAACAGAAAGACACGTAATATTTATGTTGGACTGATGCTGCTTATTTCTGCAGCAGTTACCCTTTACATCACATATACCTGTGAGGGAACGCTTGTACTGTGGAAAATAACGGATACAGCGTCGCTTACCTTAAGATGTGACGGCATCACAAAATTCTTTGCTACGCTTATGTCACTGGTATGGGTAACGGTCGGCTTTTATGCCTTTGACTATATGCAGCACGAGGAGAACGAAAAGCGTTTCTTTGCATTTTATCTTATAGTAATGGGCGTTCTTTCGGGAATCTACATGTCGGCAAATCTTGTAACAATGTATCTTTTCTACGAGATGATGACACTGACATCGCTTCCGCTTGTTCTGCATTCTCTTACTGCCGAAGCAATTGCCGCAGGTAAAAAATATCTTTTCTATTCTGTCGGCGGTGCATTCCTTTCACTTATTGCAATCTTCTATATATACAGCGTCTGCGACGTGACGGATTTTACGCTTGGCGGTTTCGTGAGCGGTTCTGTAGCCTCAGGGGATGCCAATATGCTGCTTGTATTCGTATTCCTTGCTATTATCGGATTTGGCTGCAAGGCAGGTCTGTTCCCTCTTCAGGACTGGCTTCCTACGGCACATCCCGTTGCTCCCTCACCGGCCTCTGCCGTACTTTCAGGTATCATTACAAAATCAGGCGTAATCGTGCTGATCAGACTTGTATTTTACAGCATCGGTGCTGATTTTATCCGTGGTACCTGGGTTCAGTATGCATGGATGATACTTGCACTTGTAACGGTATTCCTTGGCTCGATGATGGCGTATACGGAGAAAATACTTAAAAAGAGACTGGCATATTCCTCTGTAAGCCAGGTTTCGTATGTACTTTTCGGTCTTTCACTTTTAAATACAACCGGCTTTACAGGAGCACTTTTACATGTGGTTTTCCATTCTGTCATCAAGAATGGTCTGTTCCTTGTTGCCGGTGCAATCATTGTTCATACAGGAATAAAGAATGTTGACGAGCTGCGCGGAATCGGAAAGCGTATGCCTGTTACAATCTGGTGCTTTACACTTCTTTCACTGGCGCTTATCGGAATCCCACCGGCAAGCGGTTTCGTGAGCAAGTGGTTTTTATGTCTCGGTGCGCTTGAATCGGAGCTTGGTATATTCAGGTATTTAGGACCTGCAGTACTTCTCATAAGTGCGCTCCTTACGGCAGGATATCTGCTTCCCATTACCATAAAGGGCTTCTTCCCCGGAAACGATTTTGACTATAAGGGCTGCGTGAAATGTGAGCCGAATTTGAAAATGGTTGTTCCGATTGTCCTGCTGACGATTGCTGCTGTTGGTTTTGGTATTTGTCCCGGATTCCTCGAGGACGCAATTGGTTCGATAGCCGGAGGTTTGTTTTAAATGAACTTTATAATTCTTTTGCCTGTTATCCTGCCGATAATTGCAGGCCTTTGGATGCTTTTGCTTCCGATAAAGCAGGACAGGATAAGAAATATTCTTAATATGCTTTTTGTTCTGGCAAATTCGGTACTTGCCATTACGGCAATACTGTTTTTCCCGGAGGAAACCTTTAAGTTTGTGCCGATGTACATGAACTTTGGTCTGACCATGCACATCGATGAGGCCGGAAGGATATTTGGTATTCTTGTATCCATATTATGGCCGTTTGCAACCCTGTATTCCTATGGTTATATGGCTGATGAGGAGAGAAGGAATTCCTTCTCGGCGTTTTATACGATGACCTTTGGCGTGGTTTTGGGAATTGCATTTTCTGCCGATCTGCTTACGCTTTACGTATTCTATGAGATGCTTACGCTTGTTACATTCCCGCTTGTCCTTCATCCGATGACAAAGGCGGCTGTAAAGGCAGCAAGATATTACCTTGTTTATTCGCTCGGTGGTGCAGCCTTCGGTCTTATAGGACTTATTTTCCTGATGAGCGGTGGCAGTGTTAAGTTTGCAATGGGAGGACTTGTTGGCGGTACGCCTTTGGCATCATCCGTTTTCCTTCTTCCTGCATTTTTTATGGCCTTCTGTGGCTTCAGTGTGAAGGCGGCAATGCTTCCGTTTTCAAAATGGCTGATAATGGCTGCAGTTGCACCGACACCCGTTACGGCACTTCTGCATGCGGTTGCGGTTGTAAATGCCGGATCGTTTGCCTGCATCAGACTGATTTATTATGTGTTCGGTACCGATATTCTTTATGGAACATGGGCACAATACGCTGTTATGGCACTCACGATAATAACCATAATTTACGGCTCTGCCATGGCGGTTAAGGAACAGCATTTAAAGCGCAGGCTTGCCTACTCGACAATAAGCAATCTTTCATATATCCTGTTTGCCGCAAGTATAATGACAGAGGCCGGGATGTATGCTGCATTTGCACATATGATAATGCATTCCGTTTCAAAGATAGATGCCTTTTTCTGCAACGGCATCATTATGAAGAAGGCAAAAAGGGTTTATGTATACGAAATGTCGGGCCTTGCAAAGAAGATGAAGGTGACCTTCCTCTGCTTCTTTACCGCTGCATTGTCTCTTATCGGAATCCCGATGTTCTGCGGCTTCAGGAGTAAATGGCTGATCGGCATTGCTGCCGTATCGGATGGGCATCCGCTTGCTCTCGTGGGGCTTGGTGCAGTTCTTCTTTCTGCACTTCTGACGGCGATTTACATGCTCGGACTTATGATACGCGCATACTTCCCCGAGGTAGTGCCTCATGTGTTTAAAACAAGGGAGGGAAAGCCTATACCCGAGGTTGTGGAGGCACAGAATGCAGAGGCATCTGCGAGCCTTGAGAAGGGCAGTGCCTGTATGCTGATACCGGTTGTCTGCTTTTCAATAGCAATTATTGTACTTGCGGTTGTTACCCTATAAAAAAACTGATTTTCTGGAGAGTGAAGCTGAAATGACAGGAAATATTTTTCTGATTAGCTTAATATTGTGGCCTTTTCTGGCGGCCTTTATCTGCTATATAGTGGGGTGGAGGATTAATGTCCGTGCCCTGAAAAAGGGTGTGGAAAAGTCCGTAACGGCAAGGGACAATCTTGTTGTGATATCGATGATTGTTGAATTCGGGCTGTTTATGCTCTGCCTTTTTACCACACGGGAATATGGTAATACACTTGATATTCCCGAAATCTGCGGCCTCGGGCTCGGCTTTAAGTTCGGCGGCTTCAGATTCGTATATGTTGGAGTAGCGCTTATTATGTGGTCGATGACCGCACTGTTTTCAGGTGAATATTTTGAACATTACAGAAACAGAAGCAGGTACTATTTCTTTTATCTGCTGACTCTTGGCGCTACAGTCGGAGTATTTCTTTCAAAGGATTTATATACGGCATTTATCTTTTTCGAGATTATGTCCCTGACCTCATATACATGGGTTGCGCATGATGAAAAGCCGGCGGCTTTAAAGGCAGCCGGGACTTATCTTGCGGTTGCCGTAATAGGTGGCCTTGTCATGCTGATGGGTGTGATAATGTGTTATCACCTTTTTGGCACACTTGAAATTGATATGCTTCATGATGCTGCGGGGTTTATTCTTGCAGTAGGGACAGACGCGGAAAAGGCTGCTGTTTATGCAGCTGGCGGCCTTATCCTTTTCGGATATGGGGCAAAGGCAGGTATGTTCCCCCTTCACATCTGGCTTCCGAAGGCACATCCCGTTGCACCTGCTCCGGCCTCGGCACTTCTTTCCGGAATTCTGACCAAGTCAGGTATTTACGGTGTTCTCATTCTGTGCTTTGAGGTATTCAGGGGAGACGTGGCATGGGGAACCGTCATTCTCATTCTTGGCTGCATTACAATGTTCCTTGGTGCGGTTCTTGCCGTATTCTCAATAGATTTGAAAAGAACACTTGCCTGCTCGTCAATGTCGCAGATTGGTTTCATACTTGTCGGATGTGCTTTTTCGGTATTCCTTAATACGGAAAACAGTCTTGCGGCAGGAGGAACAGTTCTTTACATGGTGAACCATTCACTGTTCAAGCTTGTTCTCTTTATGTGTGCAGGTGCCGTCTATATGAAGCTGCACAGGCTCAATCTGAATGATATAAGGGGCTTTGGCAGGAACAAGCCGCTGCTTAAAATTGCCTTTGCGGTCGGTGCCCTTGGAATAATGGGTGTTCCGTTTTTCTCGGGCTATATCAGCAAAACACTGATTCACGAGGGTATAGTGGAATTTTGTGCAGAGGCCGGTGCTTATGCCGGAATAATTAAGGCTGTAGAGTGGATATTCCTTATCAGCGGTGGTATGACAATAGGATACATGACAAAGCTTTTTGTTGCGGTATTTGTTGAAAAGCCCTCTGAGTATGTTCTTCAGAAGGAAAAGGAGCTGAATGCCTCTTCAAAGGGCCGCTTTGCCTATGCGCTTGAGACCTATATTGCCCTGTTTGTACCCGCAGCCTTTATCGTAGCCTGCGGTGTTTATCCTTCGTTTTACATCGATAAGCTGTCTGTGATGATGAGCGATTTTACGCACGCAGAGCCTATAGGCGACCTTGCAGTCTTTTCGCTTGAAAATCTTAAGGGCTTTCTGATAACGCTTGTAATAGGCGCCCTGGTATTCCTTTTCAGCCGCAGATGCCTTATGCGCGGTAAGAAGGGGGAGCGTGTATATGTAAATGTCTGGCCGGATAAGCTTGACCTTGAGGAGCTTCTTTACAGACCGTTACTTCTTAAATGGCTGCCGGTGCTGTTCGGTACAATATTTAAGACTATGATTTCACTTGCAAAGCTTATATGGAAAGGACTGCTTTTTGCCGGTATGTGGACAGGTATTTTCTTAAGCTCCTTTTTCGAATGGACTCTGTATGGGATAAGGAGGCTGTTCTTTAAGGAGCTTCAGGAAAACAAACCTACGCCGATTAAGGACAGAATGTTTGCTGCGGTAGTTGAAAATGACGATACCCTGCGTATCGTCTCGGGCAGTATTTCATATGGTATGATATGTATACTGGTCGGACTTATTATTACAATTTTCTATCTGCTTGCAGCACAGAAATAAAATAGTGTATTTAACACGGCAAATAATTAACAAAACAGTTAATATTCGCTGCAGTTTTTTCTTGCCATTAAATTAAAAGTGTGTTAAAGTAATAGTAGGGCAGAAATACTAATGAATAGAAGAACCTGCAGATAATACGGCAATATAAATCTGTGGGCCTTTTGGATATATTATTTGTCATGAAAATAACATATATTACATGAGGTGCATATGGCTACATTAGATATAAAATATATAAATCCTTTTGTTAAGGCTACTGTTACCATTCTTGAAATGCTTGGTCTTTCCGGAGGAGCGGTAGGCAAGCCTTCCCTGTCAGATCTTTCCTTTTCACAGGACACCTTCCTGATTCAGGTAGGTGTGACGGGCGGCATGAGAGGACAGGTACTTATCGGAATGTCCGAACAGCGCGCTATGGAAATTGCCAGCGTCATGATGATGGGAATGCCGGTGAACACGCTTGATGAAATGGCTTGCTCCGCTTTGGGCGAGCTTGGCAATATGATTCTTGGAAACACCTCAACCATTTTTTCAACGCAGAACATCCTTTTTGATATTACGCCGCCGCTTTCGATGCACGGCAAGACACTGAAGCTTCAGGCGGATGTTCCGGCTATTGCTGTTCCCATTAATATAAACGGAAACAACTATATTACACTGTATATCTGTATTCAGGAGGTTACCTGAATTCAGGCAGCAGAAGAATTTAATTTTAATTTCAAAAAATCGGGGCTGTCGCACTAACGTGTGGCAGCTCTTCTCAAAAAAGCATAATAACACGAAAGGGGCTATCGCCCAGCAAAAACTATTTGCTAATGCGATAGCCCCATTTTTTTATACAAAGTTCTTCCCAAATCGCGTTTTTTCTGCTAAAATTAAGAAATATTCCATATGTCATTTGCATTCAGTGAGGAGATTGAAAATGAAAAATGAAAATTCTGTTTGGCGCAGGCTTTTTATTGCAGCGGCCCTGCTGATCTGTTTTGCGGCAGCATCGGGGACAAAAGCAATGGCAGCCGGGACGTGTTACAACCATGACACGAAAACCGTAAAAATCATTAAAAACGCAACCTGTTCCCAGACAGGACTGAGGGAACGGCATTGCAGCAAATGCGGGAAGCTGATGTCTACCGAGACCATTCCCAAGACAAGCCACAGCATGACCGGTGTTATCGCAAAGCAGGAGCCTACCTGTACTTCATCCGGCTGGCAGGGTGTCAAATGCAATAACTGCGGTGCCGTTCCGAACAAGACAACACTCAGCCCTCTCGGACACAGCTGGCAGGACCAGTATTATGCACAGCGTCCTACCTGCACGGCCGCCGGAAGCATGTTCCAGAAATGCTCACGGTGTCCTGCAACGCGAACAGATTCCCGCTCCGCTACAGGTCACAGCTTCACCGGTGTTATGGCAAAGCAGGATCCTACCTGTACGGAAGCAGGCTGGCAGGGTGTCAAATGTAACAATTGCGGCGCCGTTCCCAGTAAATCTACAATAAACGCACTCGGTCATAACTGGCAGGATCAGTACTATGCACAGCGTCCTACCTGCACGGCCGCCGGAGGCATGTTCCAGAAATGCTCAAGGTGTTCTGCGACACGAACGGATTCACGTAAAGCCACCGGTCACAGCTTCAGCGGTGTGATTGCAAAGCAGGATCCTACCTGTACGGAAGCAGGCTGGCAGGGTGTCAAATGCAACAACTGCGGTACTGTTCCAGACAAAACAACAATTAAAGCACTCGGACACGACTGGGTTGATCAGTATTATGTACAGACTCCTACCTGCACAGCTGCGGGAGGAATGCTGCAAAAATGTTCAAGATGCCAGGATAAAAGAACAGATGCCCGCGGTCCCCTTGGACATAAATTCGACGAAAGCAAATATGACATAATCAAAGCACCGACCACCACTGAAACAGGTATAGGAAGATGCTATTGTCAGAATGATACCTGTAACGCTTCAAAGGATATTTCGCTGCCCAAAAAAACCGGCAGTTCAGACCCGTCAGATAATCCCGGTTCTACCGGTGGCTCAGGCTCCACGGGCGGTTCAGACTCCACGGGCGGCTCAGGCTCCACGGGTGGTTCAGGCTCTACGGGCGGCTCAGGCTCTAC
>JAZQNG010000061.1:0-16196 GCA_045627205.1 Lachnospiraceae bacterium | reverse complement strand
CTGTGAAGCTGTGGCCGGGTGCCTTTTCCGTCACGGTCCTCTTCTCACTGCATACTGAACACTTCTGGAGCATTCCGCCATCCGTCGTACATGTAGGCTTTGTCACATAATACTGGTCTTCCCATTTATGTCCGGGTGCCTTGATGGTCTTCTTGGTCGGTACTTCTCCGCAGTTGTTGCACTGTACACCTTCCCAGCCGTCCGTTGTACATGTAGCTTCAACACGCTTAATCACTCCTGTGAAGCTGTGGCCGGGTGCCTTTTCCGTCACGGTCCTCTTCTCACTGCATACTGAACACTTCTGGAGCATTCCGCCATCCGTCGTACATGTAGGCTTTGTCACATAATACTGGTCTACCCAGTCATGTCCCTTTGCGGGGATTGTTGTCTTGCTCGGTACTTCTCCGCAGTTGTTACACTTTATTCCTTCCCAGCCTGCCTCTGTACAGGTCGGGTCCACTCTCTTCTTTACACCGGTAAAGCTGTGACCGGTTGCACTTCTTGAATCAGTCCTTGTTGCTGGACACCTTGAACATTTTTGGAGCATTCCACCTGCTGCTGTACATGTGGGTTTTGTCACATAGTACTGATCTACCCAGTTATGTCCTAATGCTGAAAGTGTTGTCTTGCTCGGTACTTCTCCGCAGTTGTTACACTTTACACCTTCCCAACCCGCCTGTGTACATGTCGGATCAACTCTCTTCTTTACACCGGTAAAGCTGTGACCGGTTGCACTCCTCGAATCAGTCCTTGTTGCTGAACATCTTGAGCATTTTTGGAGCATTCCACCTGCTGCTGTACATGTGGGTTTTGTCACATAGTACTGATCTACCCATTTATGTCCTAATGCTGATCCTACTTCTTTCGTTTGAGCAGCGCCACATTTAGCGCCTCCGGGAAAAGTATATGTACAAGAACGTTTTTGCACTTCAGGACTTGTACAATTTGCTTTCGTATAAGTAGACCACGAGCCATATGTATGAGTAGTATGACCTGCAGCACTTACACTCGTACTTTCTTTTAATATCAAAAGAAATGCAATAGACATCAAAAGACTAAACAATACAATAAGTTTCTTTCTTTTCATTCTCTCTTCTCGCTCCTAAACATTTATAGATTTTATAACCTGTTATGCGATATATCTCCTTCCAACAGGGCAGTCCTCCTTATACTGTAAATTTTAAGGAAACACATCCATATCATTATAAAAAAAGTCGCAACACAAATATGTTGCGGCCGAACTGTCATATAACCTAAAACAAGCGTTATGTAGACTCTTGCTTTGTGTCCCAACGTTTCCGTTGGTTTACCAAATGTTTATAGGTGTATGATAACATGTTTTGTTATAAATAAAAGAGAATAATTCAAAGATAGCAATAAATGATATATATACACTAATTTTTGAACATTTGAATACTAATTCATTTGTTATATACTAAAAGCACGAATATAGTTTCCTTTTCTGTCTGTCGAATCTAACCCGTGACTGATTCGCCTGTCGCTTTTATACATCCTGTACTCAGTGTATTATCTTCCCACAAACACAACCGCAGTGCTCCCTGCAACTATTCCCGAAGCATCGTCCGGAACAAGGCAGATATTGTACATGGGAATCGAATAGCTTTCCTTATAAACCGTTGCATCCGTCAGGTTAACAAGTCCTGCCGCCCCTACTGCGGTACAGCTTCCCGAATAAAGAATGATAGTGCTTCCTTCTCCGGGCATAAGTCTTTCTCCACGCGTCAGTTCTACTCTTTCATACTTCCCGAAAGCCGAAGCGGCTGCGGGATTTACACCTACTGCACTGCTGTCTGAAGCTTTTGTTCCCGTACCGTTTTCAATTTCAGTCTGAAGCTTTTCAAGCCGGTATTCAAGATAGCTTTTTGAAACAACGGGATCGTTCTGGGACCCCGGCCCTGCTGTCGTTGCGGCTCCAACGGCAATCCCGCCGCAGAACATAATACCCGCCAAAGCAAAGGCCACAATTACAATCAGTGATTTTTTGTTCAGTCTTTTCATTTCTGTCTCCATTCTTAATCAACCCACGCGGATTGATTAACCATTTTCCATACCGGTATCCGTTCCCGCCGGATAAATTACTTTTCTGATAATATCTGCCGCACGGCTGCAGTCAAGCTCCGTACTTTCATTTTTTCTGATGACCGGTGCGCCGGTACAGAGAATATCCTCATCCCGAAGCTGTGCATATATCAGGGCATATTTTTTCCTGTTTTCCGGACTCCAGTTTGTAGCTGCATTTTTAACAGCCCGTTCCATTTTACCCTCTCCGGTATCCCTATTGATATTTTCCGTCAGACTCACGGGACCGAAAAACCGGTTCTGTGCTTCATGAAATACCGGCTTCATCAGCCCTGCCTCCGCAGAAGTATCCGGCACCACGCCGAACACTGACATAAAGTCTCCGATATTAAGGGCTGTATAATAACCGATCTCTATCCCAAGCATTTCGGTAAGTATCCTTCTGCCCGCATCATATGCCTTTTCCCCGTCATAGTATGAGTACAGCTTGGAAAATGTAACCGACTGCGGAAGCAGTGCATTCTGATTTGCAAGCCTACGGTACAGTTCACTGCTCATGGTGTAGGCTACGGCAGGATCTATATATATGTATCCCGCCAGCAGACCGCTGCAGTTCAGCACCTCAAGAACCATATGCTCAACTTTTCCCGAGGACGGATTGTATGCATATATGATGTTTAACGGAGCCGGTTCAACAGCAGAAGAATCGGGATTTCCCTTTTCATCTGCATTATCCCCGTCCGTTATTGCACCGTCTGCTCCATCGGTCCTTTCCTGCTTATTGTCTGTCCCGTTCCAAAGCATGCCGGCATCAAATAAAAATGCGTTCCGTTCAGCCTCAGAAACAATACCTGCGGCTATATTTTCGGAAATAGTATAGCCTGCAACCACTGCAAGAGCAACAGACAGGGTGCAGGCCATAAAAATCAACAATTTATTTTTTTTCTTCATATGAAAGCCAATCCCTCTTTTTTGTTCCCCGATGTCTTTATTCTAATTATTCGGCGGCAAAAAAGCAAATCATTCTTTCATTCCTTATTTACGACTTCCTTCTTTTTCTTTGCAAGACCGAAGCTCGCATCCTTACCCAGATATAGCTTTATTAAGCCCAGTAAAATCAGTCCTGTAGAGAAATTTACCAATACGGGATAAAGTGTTTTATAAATAAAATCACAGATTGCAACGGCAGTGTCACCGCCGATTATAATTGCGGCAAGATATCCCAGTGCCGAAAAGCCTCCGACAAAAAGGGCAAGTAAAACTCCGTATCCGAATACAAACTGAATGATTTTCGTTATTTTTTCAACAAATGTCTTCATATCCAGCCCCCTTATAATCCAAGAACAGGTACCCAGCCCATCAGTACAACAACCTCAACCAGATATTGGCCAAGTATCCACCAGACGCCGTTCTTTACCGTTTTGCCGTATTCCGACTCAGCCAGCGACATTGAAGCCAGAAAGCCCGGTGCTACAGGTGGAGTGATATTTGACATAACGCCGCAAATACACGGCAGCATTGCGGCAATAAGCAGCGGATCCACACCCGCATTTGCAAACAGTGAAATGAACACGGGTCCGAAAACGACAACCATCGATGAGCCTATTATCGCCATACCGAGAATACAGGTGAGAAGCGGTACAACAAGGCATAGACCGAGCTTTCCGAGATTCATGGCCTCTATACCTTCGCTAAGTCCTTCAGCCATATTCAGATCGGAATAAAGAGCTCCGAACATATACCCGAAAAGACAGGTTGCAATCGTAGGAACAAACTTCTTTACGCTTCTTCCGAACATATCCGCCATTGCCTTTATTTTTACGACCTTGCGGTCCCTTGCTACTATAACAGCGTAAATCGAGGCAACTCCGGCGATAAAGTAAAGAAGTGAGCTTGAAAGATATTTTGCACCTGAGGCACCAAGTCTCTCCGTAAAAAAGCTTTCCTTAAAAAGGTAGTCCAAAAGGAAAGGAATAAAAATGATAAGAGGAAGCAGAAGGCCCTGCCAGCCGGTCTTTATCGTCTCCTTAAGGCTCGGAATTTCTTCCTTTGCCAGGGGCTGTACCTTATAGCGTTTGCAAAATACAAACACAGTAATAATTCTATGAAGAATGAACCACAGCGAGCAGCCCCAGCACACAATCCAGAACTGCCCCGTCGTAAGGTCACGCTCGGGATAAAGTGCGGTAAATGCACCCAGCGATGCAACAATCGTTGATGAAGGCGGAATCATATTTCCGAGACAGGCCGAGGAGCATTCAACATTTGCTGCGAGCTCAGCCGGAAAATGCGAGCGTTTCATCGCAGGAATTGTGATAGAACCGGTTGCCATAACGTTGCCGGGACCGCTTCCCGACAATGCACCCATGAAGCTGCTTGCAATGACCGTGACATACCCTGCACCACCGGTCACACGGCCAAACAGAGCAAAGATAATCATTATCGCACCATCAATAATTTTTGTCTCCGTAAGAAGTATTGACATACCCACAAAAACAACCATTGAATACAGAAGTGAGGTACCCATTCCGGATTTTATGTAGCCCCACAGCCCGCCCCACTTGCCGGTAATAAGCACAAGTGTAAGGAAGCTGACCAGAATAGCCTCGTAAATCGGGCGTTTCACAAACACAAACCATACCAGAATGACGGATATCATCACGCCCAGATAGACAAAAGTAGTTGACATATAAAACCTCTCATGTTTCTCAGGTGTTTATAACCTTTTGATTATTACTTTTATATAATATACCCTATACCTCATCTATGTCAAGTACTTTTTTATATTTTCCGAAGGGGTAATGCATCGATTTATTCCAAAGTGTCAAACTCGTGAACGCTAACCCACCACCTAAAGGTAGTGGGTTAGCGTTCAATTTTATATATTAAGTAAAATATACAACGATGCTGTCGCACTTAGTAAACCGCAGGTCGAAAGCCGATTGGCTGAAGATACCGCAGTGACAGTCGGTAAAAAAACAGCCGCGTCATGGATGTCCATGACGCGACCTATTTTGGTCTTGGGTGTCTCCGGTAACCGGAGTTTTTTCACACGCCCTTTGAATTTTCAAATAGTATCAGACAGACATCAGCCGATTTTCTGCTTTGCCTGTTCAAACATATCGAGAACATCCTTTTCGGGTGCTTTGTCAATAAACGATACGATAATAGCGGCAAGAAGACCTGCGATAAAACCGGGAATGATTTCGTAAAGACCTGTAGTTGAAAAGGCAAGCCACAAGGCATCTACCGTAAAGCCCACAAGCACACCTGCAACTGCGCCCTTGTAGGTAAGTCTCTTCCAGTAAAGTGCAAGGATGACTGCAGGTCCGAAGGAAGCACCGAAGGCACCCCATGCATTTTCAACCAGCCCCATGATATCAGCAAGAGAAGGAGTCATTGCAATAATAAGCGCTACAACCGAAATAAGCGCTACAACGCCACGGCCAACCCAGAGCATTTCCTTGTCTGAGGCATTTTTTCTGCATACAGGCTTGTAAAAATCCGAAGAAAATGCAGAAGCTGAAGCAAGCAGCTGTGAATCTGCCGTACTCATTGAAGCTGCAAGAATAGCCGCAAGAAGAATTCCGGCAATAAAAACGATAATACCCGTACGGTTTTCAACCAGGAGCTTGCGTACCATGGTAATAAATACCATACTCTTGTTATCTGCCGACAGATAGGTTCCAAGATATTCATGTCCGACAAGACCGACTACAGAAGCCATTGTAAGGATAACAACAATCCAGCCGATACCGAAAATCTGTGATTTTTTCATTTCCTTTTCCGAACGTATGGACATATATCTTACGAGGATATGAGGCATTCCCATATATCCGAGACCCCAGCCGAGACCGCTTAAGATATCCCTGATACTTTGCCAGTCCATTGAGCCGCTGGAAAGGAAATTGTAGTAATTTTCAGAGGTAACAACCTCAGCAGCGGGAGTAAAGCCTGCATCTCCCATTGCAACAACCGCAATAATGGGAACGGCAAGAATGGCAACAAGCATCAGCATTCCCTGAATAAAGTCTGTCCAGCATACCGCATTGAAGCCTCCGAGGAAGGTATAAATAAGGATTACTATCGTAGCACCGACCATTGCAACATTTTGATTCATACCAAAAACCGTATTGAAAAGGCTTCCGCAGGCAACGATACTTGATGCGGCATATACACAGTAGGCCACAAGGAAAATGATGGCACTGATTACCTGAAGTACCTTGCTCTTGGTCTTGAATCTGTTTGTAAGGAACTGTGGAATTGTAATGGAGTCATTTGCAACAATTGAAAATCTTCTAAGCTTCGGAGCAACCCATATCCATGCAACAATTGTACCGATAAGAAGACCGACCGAAATCCATACCTGACCCATACCAAGAAGGTAAATCGAGCCCGGAAGACCCATCAGAACCCATGCACTCATATCCGATGCACCGGCGGAAAGAGCTGCAACAAGACCGTTCATATCACGTCCGCCAAGGAAATATTCCTTATCTCCACCCTTTTGATGAAGGGATTTAACAAAGAAACCGATACCGACCACAAGCACTGCCACCATATACAGTACAAATGCCAGTATTTCCGCAAAACTGTTTTCCATAAAATTCTCTCCCTTAATTTTTCTCATTTATGTCATTTTTAAACAACACATCGAAAGTATACACAAGATGAGCCCAAAAAGCAAGTATGTCTTTGAATCAAACAGCCGCAAACAACCACGAACTTACACTACATACGTTATTTTTTTGTTTTCCACACTTATTTCAGCCTTTTTCCCTTTCCCGCCATACTCACCGTCGAAGGACCATTTTACAGACTTATCAAATTCAAAGGCTGCCTTTGCGGTATGTAATATTCTGAAATATTCACCGTCTGTTTTGTGAGACAGTGCTTCATACAGTATTTTAGCCAGCTGAAGAGGGTTCTTTGGCCATTTTACAAGCATCAGCTCAGTTTTACCGTCGTCCAGCCCAACGCCCGGACCGGTGATTTGCCTGAAGCCGCCGACAGATTTGGCATTCACGGCCATGCCTAAAAGGAGGTCCTCCTCCAGTACACCATCATCATAAGTCACCCTTGTATGGATTTTCCTTGTTTTAAGGATAGTTTTTGCACCATATAAAATATACGCCAAATGCCCAAGTCTGTTTTTCAAATCCTGCGGCGTAGCATAGGACACCTCCGAAAACAGACCAAAGGCTGCGGTATAAACAAGGCTTCTGTCATAAAAATTCAGTACATCGCACTCAAAGCCTTTTCCTGTGGCAGCACGTTTTGCGGCAGGTAGTATTCCCTCCGGCAGACCGAGTGAATATCCGAAATCGTTTGTGGATCCGGTCGGAATGATTCCAACGGGAATATCCGTTCCTGAAGATACAACAGCCCTCATTGCCTCCTGAAGAGTGCCGTCACCTCCTGCACAGACAATTCTGTCCGGCATTCTTATTTCTTCAATATCCTGTATTTCACGGATACTACTCTTGTAGTCTTTGTTCACGGCGGCTGCAAGATACCCCCGTATAAAGGCAGTAGCATCCCCCTTGCAGGCAGTTGCATGAACGATTGTGCTATAGCCCGCACCCGCAAAAATTTTAATTATTTTATCAACATTTTCTTCAAGCTGACCTTTCCCGGCCTTGGGATTGTAAACAAACAACAGCCTTTTCATGAGCAGAGCTTCCTTTCCATTACTTCATCCAGCTTCTAACGAGAGCAATTTCCCTTTTATATCCGGCATCGTCATTGGGTGTCTCAAGTATAAACGGCTTTCCCTGAAGCAGCGGATGCTGTACGACCGCCTTCAGTCCGTCTATACCGATATTGCCCTCTCCAAGGCAGGCATGCCTGTCCTTATGTGTATCGAGGCCATTCATGCTATCGTTCAGATGAAGTGCCTTCAGCCTGTCCAGACCGATTATTTCATCAAAACTTTTAAGTACACCGTCAAGATCTGAAACTATATCATAGCCTCCGTCCCAGACATGGCAGGTATCAAGACATACTCCTACTTTATCCCCGCACTCAACCCTATCAATAATGCTTCTCAGCTCCTCGAAATTCCTGCCGATTTCCGAGCCCTTTCCGGCCATTGTTTCAAGAAGCACCGTCGTATGCATTTCAGGATAAAGCGCATTGTTCAGTGCGTCCGCTATCAGTGCGATTGCCTTCTCAGCCCCCTGCCCGACATGCGAACCCGGATGGAAATTGTAGTAATTTCCCGGAACATACTCCATACGCTCCACATCCTCCTTCAGGACGTTTCTTGAAAATTCCCTGATATCGGGCTTTTCGGCACAAACATTCATGGTATACGGCGCATGTGCAACCAGCCTTCCGAAATTGTTCTCCTTGAGATATGCCATAAGTGCCATTGCATCCTTCGGGTCTATTGCCTTTGCAGCCCCGCCTCTGGGATTTCTTGTGAAAAACGCGAAGGTATCCCCTCCCAGTGCGGTAGCCGCCCTGCCCATTGCCAGAAAGCCTCCTGATGATGATAAATGATTTCCGATATTTATGCTCATTTTATTGATTATCCTTTTCTTTGCTTTTTCTTTGCTTTTCTGTGCTAAGTCTGATTGTTCCGTTCCGCATATAAATAAGCATTAACGATTATAGCCTGTTTTGTGCGGAAGCGCAATGCTTTTTAAGAGGGTTAGCTTCGGTAGGATTCGTGAGATTAACCCTTTACGAATGTGAGCCGCTATGCGCAAAAAAACCAACGGCTCAATTTCTGAACCATTGGTTTTCTTTATCTCTGCATATCAGGCTGCCGGTCACAGTCTGTTCAAGGCTCAATCTTTGTCATTCCGCCCATGTAAGGCTGAAGAACCGCAGGAATGTTTACAGAACCGTCTGCATTAAGATTGTTCTCAAGGAATGCAATAAGCATACGGGGAGGTGCAACTACAGTGTTGTTAAGGGTATGAGCAAAATACTTGCCATTCTCGCCCACTACACGGATACGGAGACGTCTTGCCTGTGCATCGCCAAGGTTCGAGCACGATCCAACCTCAAAATACTTTTTCTGGCGGGGTGACCAGGCCTCTACGTCACAGGACTTAACCTTCAGGTCAGCCAGATCGCCCGAACAGCATTCAAGCTGGCGTACCGGAATATCCAATGAACGGAAAAGATCTACCGTATTCTTCCAGAGCTTGTCATACCATATCATGCTGTCCTCAGGCTTACAGATGACGATCATTTCCTGCTTTTCGAACTGATGGATACGGTATACACCACGCTCCTCTATGCCGTGTGCACCCTTTTCCTTACGGAAGCAGGGGCTGTAGCTTGTAAGTGTATGGGGAAGTGAATCCTCGGGAATCATCTGGTCGATATATTTACCGATCATTGAATGCTCTGAGGTACCGATAAGGTAAAGATCCTCTCCTTCAATCTTGTACATCATGGCATCCATTTCAGCGAAGCTCATAACACCGGTAACAACCTCGCTTCTGATCATGAAGGGAGGTACACAGTATGTAAAGCCGCGGTTAATCATGAAATCACGCGCATATGAAATGATTGCAGAATGAAGTCTTGCAATATTTCCCATCAGATAATAAAAACCGTTTCCTGCAACACGTCTTGCGGCATCAAGGTCGATACCGTGAAGCTTTTCCATAATATCTGTATGGTAGGGAATCTCGAAATCCGGAACAACAGGCTCACCGAAACGCTGAACCTCAACATTCTCGCTGTCGTCCTTGCCGATAGGAACTGAAGGATCGATGATATTGGGGATAATCATCATTCTCTTCTTAACTTCCTCCTCGAGCTCTGCCTGCTTCTTCTCAAGCTTTGCAAGCTCGTCTCCGAACTCTGCAACCTCCTTCTTGGCCTCCTCTGCCTCAGCCTTCTTGCCCTGAGCCATTAAAGCACCAATCTGCTTGGAAATTGTATTTCTCTTTGACTTCAGGTCGTCTGCTGCCTGCTGTGTTGTACGTCTCTCTGTATCAAGAGCGATAACCTCGTCAACCAACGGAAGCTTCTGGTCCTGGAACTTGTTGCGGATGTTCTGTTTTACAACTTCAGGATTTTCACGTAAAAACTTTAAATCAATCATAATATTCTCCTTCCGACGCAGGGCGTCATAAATAGTCTTTTAATTTTCAAAAAAAGTCCCATATAGAAATAAATCCATATGGGACGAAATAATCCGCGGTACCACCCAAATTACTGCATCTGCAGTCTCTTTACGGCGATATAAAGGTCGCCTCCCTCCGGCTTTCACCGGCAGCTCCGAAAGTGGAAGGATTCTCATTCCCGACGGCTCGCACCAAACGCCGCCTCTCTGAAGGGTCTTTGAACCGTAGTTTTCATCAACGCCAGATAGTTTCAATTTACCACTGCAGAATATAATACATCTAAATCCAAGGATTTGCAAGCATAAATTTTACCCGCGCATCTCAATGCGGGGACCGCCTTTTCCCTCTATATAATCCCGTGTAATAAACACACGTCCGATTGAGGAATCCTTCGGAATTTCATACATAATATCAAGCATGAAATCCTCGATGATGGAACGTATACCTCTTGCTCCTGTTTTCTTCTCAAGTGCCTTTTCCGCAATGCTTTCCAGGGCTTCATCATCAAACTGAAGATCGACCTCATCAAGTGCCAGAAGCTTCTGATACTGCTTCAGTATTGCATTTTTCGGCTCCTTCATTATTTTCACTATCATCTGCTTATCAAGGCCCTTAAGAGAATATACTATGGGAAGACGTCCGATAAACTCGGGAATCATGCCATATTCGCGCAGGTCCTCATTATTTACCTTATCAAGGATATCCGGATCGTTGTCAAACTTATCCTTCAATTCCGAATTGAAGCCCATAAGCGTCGATTTCGACAGACGCTTCTTGACTATCTCCTCCATATCCGGAAAAGCACCGCCGCAGATGAAAAGAATGTTCTTTGTATTAATCGTTGTCATGGGAACCATGGCATTCTTGCTGGTTGCACCGACCGGAACCTCAACATCCGCACCCTCCAAAAGCTTTAAAAGCCCCTGCTGTACGGACTCACCCGATACGTCACGGTTTGTGGTATTCTTCTTCTTTGCAATCTTATCTATTTCATCTATGAAAACGATTCCCTTTTCTGCGCGGTCAACATCGTTATCAGCAGCCTTTAAAAGCTTTGAAAGAACGCTTTCAACATCATCGCCGATATAGCCGGCCTCAGTCAGTGAGGTCGCATCAGTGATGGCAAGCGGAACATTCAGAAGCCTTGCCAGTGTCTGGACAAGATATGTCTTTCCGCAGCCTGTAGGTCCAATCATCAGCATATTCGATTTCTCAATTTCGATATCCCCTGCTGCATCCTTTGTCACACGCTTGTAATGGTTATAAACCGCAACGGAAATAATCTTCTTGGCACGCTCCTGCCCGATTACATACTCGTCAAGCTGCTCCTTGATCTTGTGAGGCGGGGGAAGCTTCCTGAAATCAAGGGTTGCCGGGTCCACCATACCGCCATTCTCACCCTTGGCCTGTTCTTCAGCCTTTTTCTTTTTTATCTGCTGGCTTTTAGGAATATCCACCTGCATGCCCTTCATAAAATCAGGAAAACCTAAATTATCCATGTTGATATTCCCGCCGGTTACATTAATATACGGCGGCATATTGTTCATATCGCCCGAATTCATCAGATCAAAGGTTCTCTGCATACAATCTGCACAAATGTACATATTGTTGGTCATCTTGATCATTTTGCCTGTTGTGCTTTCACTTCTTCTGCACATATAGCATACTTTTTCGTACTCATCCTTATTTTCGTCGTCCTTAATAATTTTGTCCTTATCCTCTGCCATTTACCTTAAAGAAACCTACCGTCCCATAAAGGGACACCCTTTCATATTAGTTTATTAGTTTACATTAGCCTGCATCAGTAGGCATTTTTATTAATAAAGCCCTTAAATACCGTAAGGAACAGAATCTTTATATCCAGTCCCACCGACCAGTTTTCTATATAATAAAGATCGTGCTCAATACGCTTCCTTATGGAGGTGTCCCCGCGATAGCCGTTCACCTGAGCCCAGCCTGTCATTCCCGGACGGACCTGGTGCTTTATCATATATCTCGGAACCTCCTCCTTAAATTTCTCGACGAACTGTGGTCTTTCAGGTCTCGGACCAACCAGACTCATGCTTCCGCCTATTACATTGAAAAGCTGTGGAAGCTCGTCAAGGCTGGTCTTTCTGATTATCCGGCCGACCCCTGTTACACGCTTATCGCCACGTGTCGTCCACTCGCTTTTTTCCTTTTCAGGATCCTCCATATACATGGAGCGGAACTTGAACATCCTGAATTCACGACCGTGCTTTCCGACCCGTACCTGTGAAAAAATAGCCGGTCCCTTTGAATTTATCCTGATTGCTATTGCAATTATCAGCATGGGAAGTGCAGCAAGTGCCAGTGCGATGCTTCCAAGAACGATATCCATCAGCCGCTTAAAAACTACATTTGCAGTATTGCTGAGCGGAACATTTCTGATATTAATTACGGGAAGCCCATACAGGTCCTCGATATACGGCACCGTCGAAACCATATTATTATAATCCGGAACAAACTTTGTGTGAACACCTGACTTTTCGCAGACATTTACTATTTCTTCAAGCTTTTCATACTCATCAATGCTGAGGGAAATAACTATTTCATCATAATCATTTCCGGATATGAAATTTTCCAGGTCCATATTGGCTCCAAGCACCTGTATTCCCCTGTACTCCGTTCCCGGAACAAGATTGTCGTCAAGAATGCCATGAATAAAATAGCCCCAGTCCGGATTCTGCTTTATTCTGTCTATATAGCCCTCCGTAGCCCGGCTGTAGCCGACCATCAGCACATGCTTCAGATTTTTACCGCGCCTTCTTATGATTCTGAGTATCTTTATCATCAGCAGTCTGAAGCCCGTTGTAAAGGTGAAATTCAAAACACCGAAGGTAATATAGAACCAACGCGAAATATCACTTTCCTTCTTAATGAATAAGAGGAATGCAAAATAGAAAATACCGAGAATATTCGCCTCAAACAGATTGCCGACAAGCCTTATCCTCCGGTGCCCACGTTTGGGCTTGTAAAGACCGCATATGTTATATATTACCAGATATCCCGGAATCAGATATACCACATTTTCAGTATATTCAGTAAAGGAAAGGAAGCTTTCCGCTCCGGCCACGGCAAACATCTTAAAACGTGACAGCACATAAAAACGAAGCGGATATGCGAGGAAATATGCACCAAGAATAAGCAGCGCATCAATTACAATATTCAGTTTATTAAGATTTTTCTGATTATCCTTTATCATTTAATAATCTCCAGGCCGCAATTACACACGCGGCATCTACTTAAAATAAATTTAAGCAAACCCACTTTTACCACACATCCCATAAACCTTTTATAGACTATACACGATTTCTTGTTTTTTAACAAGAGAAATCACAATGTGTTCGTTTTTTTTTCACAAACTGTACACAAATTTAATTTAAACTCTACCCAACGAAGCTGATAGATACTTGATTTCAATAATTCATCAGGGAGGATTTTAGCATGAATGAAAATGAAAATGAAAATATAAACAATTCAGAAAAACCGGGGGCAGACGATACAGTCCTCAACCGATACGACAAATACACAAATGAGGCTGACACATCAGAATACACCACCGGGTATCAGTCGGTATATGACAGCTCGGTAAATTCCACCGAAGCAGCCGGTACCCCGGTAAATTCCACTGAAACAGCCGGTACTCCGGTAAGTTCCACTGAGACATCAGCCGGTACCCCGGTAAATACTACGGAACCAGCCGCTCCTGTCTGTCAGGCTGTACAGGATGCTTCTGCAGGCATTTCAGATAATGTGTCCGCTCCTTCAGCAGATACTGTACAGGATACCACGGCTCAGGCTTCTGCTTCTGCAGATTTCACCTCCGGAACCGATAGTTCGCTCCAACAGCCTGATATGTATTCATCGGATATACAGCAGGCAGACGGAAATACAGGCGTTTCCGAAACAGACTACTACAGCCGCTACAATACCTCATATGATGGCTATAGCACAAATGCTCTTCCGGACGGCAGCATGATTTATGTAAATCCTGACGGCAATGCTCCTGAATCCGGAAATACTGCTTCCAAAAAGGATAGAAGCGGTGCAGCAAAATTCTTCATCGGCCTTGGCTGTGCGGCAGCCTTTGGTCTTGTTGCAGCCGGAATCTTCATCGGTTCCCTCTTCCTATACAATAAGTATGCTGCCGATAAAACCGAAGGTACTCCCAATTCAACAGAGACAAGAAACGAAGTCACTGTTTCAACTGCAGACAATACTGCTACCGACAATTCATCGCTCAATCTTGAGCCTGCAGCAGACGACAGCGAGCAGGTTGGAACCACAAACATTATCAATACGATAAATATGACCTCCACCGACATCTCCGATGTAGTTGAAAAATGTATGCCCTCCATCGTATCCATCAGGGTAAAGGGAAACCAGACTACAATCTGGGGCGTTTACGAAACAGAGGGTGCCGGCTCCGGTATCATCATAGAGCAAAACGATTCCGAGCTTCTCATTGCAACCAACAACCATGTTGTTGAAAGCACCACAGAAATAAACATAGACTTCTGCGATGGAACTACTGCTCCCGCAACAATCAAGGGTCTTGATTCAGTTGCCGACCTTGGTGTTGTATCCGTAAAGCTTGAGGATTTAAGCGGGGACACCCTTAAAAACATTAAGATTGCCGAAATCGGAAATTCAGACGAAATCAAGGTCGGTCAGATGGCCATAGCTATCGGAAATTCACTTGGATACGGCCAGTCTGTTACCGTAGGATATATCAGTGCAAAGGACCGCGAGGTAACAATCGACCAGCAGAAAATGCAGCTGCTCCAGACAGATGCAGCAATCAACCCCGGCAATTCCGGTGGAGCCCTGCTGAATATAAACGGCGAAGTAATCGGTATCAATTCCGCCAAGTATTCAGATGCCTCCGTAGAGGGCATGGGCTTTGCAATCCCGATTACCCGTGCACAGAACATTCTTGCAGACCTTGCCACACGTGAGGTCATCGCAAAGGAAGATCAGGGCTATCTTGGAATCTATTATTCCGTAGTTACCTCTGAAACCGCAAAGAGCTACAATTGGCCGCTTGGTATCTACATCAAGGAGCTCGTCAAGGACGGCGCTGCTGAAAAGGCAGGTCTCAAGGCAGGCGATATCATCACTGCAGTTGACGGCGTTGAGATTACAAACGATACACAGCTTACAGGCAAGCTTGCAGCTACAAGATACGGTACAAAGATTACTGTTACCGCAAAGAGACTTATCGAAGGCGAGTTTGAAGAAATGACCTTCGAGGTAACCCTTGGTCAGCGTCCTGCTGAGGAAGTCACACCGACTCCCGAAGAATCAAAGGATGGAAAAAGTTCTGACGGCAGGACTCCTGAAAATGGCAAGGGTGAAGAAAACCAGGACGGCTCGGACAAGAAGAACGGAAGCAACGGCTATTACGACTATTACGACTATTACGACAATTCCGACGATTTCTTTGACGACTTCTTCGGCGGCGATCCTTTCGATTTCTTCTTCGGATATTGATTATTTCTCTCCACATAATTAGTTTACATAAAGTCCTTAACGGAAAAAGGAGGTGGCCTTCAAGGTCATCTCCTTTTTCCATTTTCTGATTTTATATCCCAGTTTATATGTTCCGCCTTTTTATGCTCCGGCTTTTATGTTTCGGCTTTTATACTCCGGCTTTTATGCTCCGGCTTTTATGCTTCGGCTTTTTTATGTTCCGCCTTTCACATTTCTGCCCTCATTTTCCCTTCCCTTGTAATATTCATGTACAAGACTTCTGTAGCCCATTTCCTTTATGCTCTCATAGGTCACCCTGTAGTTGCCCTTATAATGGCGTCCGCTATCCAGGAACCTGATATATTCAAGCATATAATGGTCCAGCTCCTTCAGTCCCTTTGAGCTTGTAAGGACTGGGAAAAACCATCTGCTCCAGGTAAAATTTCCTTCATTTTTTTCATCATAGAGCTTTCTGTTAAACGCCTTTATCATCGCCGTTGCAGATGTCTCAAAATCCACCTTTTTCCTAATTCTACGTCTGTAGAGTGACTTCGCCTTTCTTTTTATTTTTGC
>JAZQNG010000060.1:0-12812 GCA_045627205.1 Lachnospiraceae bacterium | reverse complement strand
TGAGACCTGTAAGGATAAGTGCGTAGACGCTGCTGAGCAGGGTTGTGAGCTTATCATTACAAACTCATACGGACATCAGTCACATTGTGAGGCTGCCGCTCGTCTCTATCCCGATAAGAAGTTCGTTTCAATGACAGGTGATACAGCCCTTAAGTCAGGTCTTTCAAACTTCTCTAACGCTTTCAACCAGACATATCAGTCACGTTATGTATCAGGTATCGTTGCAGGTATGAAGATTAAGGAACTTGTTGAAACAGGTAAGCTTTCAGACAAGAACTATGATTCAGACGGAAATGTTAAGGTTGGTTACGTTGGAGCTTATCCTTACGCAGAGGTTGTTTCAGGTTATTCTGCATTTTTCCTTGGAATCAAGTCAGTTTATGAGAAGGTTTCAATGGAAGTTTCATTTACAAACAGCTGGTTTGATATCGTAGCTGAAGGTGCTACAGCTGAAAAGCTTATGGCTGACGGTTGCGTAATCATCGGACAGCATGCAGATTCAACAGGTGCTCCTCAGGCTTGTGAGAAGGCTAATGTTGCAGGTACTGTTGTTTACTCTGTAGGTTACAACGTTGACATGCTTAATGTTGCTCCTCATGCAGCTCTTACTTCTTCAACAAATGACTGGTCTGTATATTACACATATGCTTTCAATCAGTTAAAGAAGGGCGAGAAGATTGCTACCGACTGGGCTGAAGGTTATAATACAGGCGCTGTTTGCATCACAAAGCTTGGTGAGTCATGCGCACCCGGAACTCAGGAAGCTGTAGAGAAGGCAGAAGCAGCTATCAAGGCAGGAACACTTCATGTATTTGATATTAATACCTTTACAGTAAACGGTGAGAAGGTTGAGACAGCTCTTTGCTTCGATTCAGACGGAGATTTCGCATACGATCAGCAGGAAGCTATTAAGGATGGTTACTATCATGAGTCAGAGTTCATTTCTGCTCCTTCATTCTTACTTGACATTGATGGTATCACAAAGCTTAACTAATTTCGATTTGAAAACATTGGAATAAAGTAAATGGTAACCATTGCAGATATGCAGTGGTTACTTTTTTTGATTAATAAAGAATGTGTTTGGAACAGACCTTGATTAGTAATGAATAAACTAATATGATACATAAAATATGTTGAAGCTTTCCATTATAAGGATTATAATATAATTAGTTATTTTGGGGTGTTTTTGAGCACAACCGGAAAATGTTTTCATGTACAGCCGAAAGAAACGGAGAGTAAATTTGAGTATGGGTGAGGAAAAACTGGTGCAGGATGATATTAAGCCTGAAAAGCTGAATAAAGCTGATGGAAACAGCAATAAGAATGAAGGCAAAACTAACGATTTTGCCATTGAAATGCATAATATAACAAAGCGATTCGGTCATATTACCGCAAACAACAAAGTTAATCTTAATCTTAAAAAGGGTGAGATACTTTCTCTTTTGGGAGAAAATGGAAGCGGAAAAACGACACTGATGAACATGCTGTCAGGAATATATTTCCCTGATGAAGGAGAAATAAAGATATATGGTAAAGAAGTGGTTATTGCTTCTCCCCATGATTCATATATTTACGGAATAGGAATGATTCATCAGCATTTTAAGCTGGTGGACGTATTTACCGCTGCTGAAAATATTGTCCTCGGACTTAATGAAAAGGGCAAGTTTGATATGAAGAAGGTTGCGGTTAAGGTTAAGGAAATTGCCGAAAAATATGGTTTTGACATTAATCCCAACCAGAAAATTTATGAAATGTCAGTTTCACAGAAGCAGACGGTAGAGATTATCAAGACTCTTTACAGAGGAGCCAAGATTCTTATTCTTGATGAACCTACGGCAGTTTTGACTCCACAGGAGACTGATAAGCTTTTTAAGGTTTTGAAGACAATGAAAAAGGATGGCAAGTCCATTATCATAATTACCCATAAGCTGAATGAAGTTATGGAAATTTCAGACAGAGTGGCTGTTTTGAGAAAGGGCGAATATGTCGGATGTGTGGAAACATCTGAAACATCACCTCAGAATCTTACCGACATGATGGTAGGTCATGTTACAACACTTAACATTAACCGGCCTGAACCTAAAAATCCTAAGCCCAGGCTTGAAGTTAAGGGAATAACCTGTCTTGACAATGAAGGTGTCAAGAGACTGGATAATGTTTCTTTTACCGCATATTCGGGAGAGATACTCGGAATTGCCGGAGTAGCCGGTTCAGGACAGCGTGAACTTTTGGAGGCTGTTGCCGGGCTCTATACCATAGAAGAAGGCGAAATAATCTACAAAGCAGAGAATAAGGAACCTAAGAGCCTTGTTGGTCTTGATCCGCTTTCAATTAGAAAAGCAGGTATTTCAATGTCTTTTGTACCCGAGGACAGACTTGGAATGGGTCTTGTAGGTGATATGGGTATGACAGGCAATATGATGATCCGTTCATGGCGTGACGGAAGAGGTATTCTTCTGGACAGAAAATCTCCGGATAATCTTGCACATAGAATTAAGGATGATCTTGAGGTTATAACTCCCAGCGTTTCATATCCTGTAAGAAGACTTTCGGGAGGAAATGTTCAGAAGGTTCTTGTAGGACGTGAAATCGCTTCTTCACCCACTGTTCTTATGACGGCTTATGCTGTCAGAGGTCTTGACATTAATACATCCTATACTATATATAACCTTCTTACGGAGCAGAAGGAAAAGGGAGTAGCCGTTGTTTATGTAGGTGAGGATCTTGATGTTTTGCTGGCTCTCTGTGACAGAATTATGGTTCTTTGCGGAGGACAGGTTTCCGGCATAGTAGATGCCAGAAAAACAACAAAAGAAGAAGTCGGTCTTCTTATGACACAATTCAGAAAGGAGAATGCATAAAATGGAAGATAAGCTTGTTAAGCCGGTTCATGAACCCCTGTTTCGCATAAGTAAACGTGATGACATAGGTTTTGGCGAGTCATGCCTTATAAGAGCTATTTCAATTGCACTTGCGCTGATTGTATCAGGCATCCTTATTCTGATTATTGTAAGTGAAAATCCCCTGAAGGTTTATGCATCGATGTTTAGCGGTGCGTTCGGTACAGGTAAACGTTTCTGGGTAACCGTTCGAGACATTATGACACTTCTTTGTATAGGCGTTGGTCTGGCTCCTGCTTTTGCCATGAGATTCTGGAATATAGGAGCGGAAGGTCAGATACTTATCGGAGGTATTTCTACAATAGCATGCATGAAGTATCTCGGGGGACTTCCCAGCTTTATTCTTTTCCCTGTAATGATTATTACCAGCCTTATATGCGGAGCTCTCTGGGGATTTTTACCCGGCTTCTTTAAGGCTCACTGGAATACAAATGAAACTCTGTTCACGCTGATGATGAACTACATAGCTATTCAGTTTACCTCCTTTATGGTTGCCGTGTGGGAAAATCCTTTCGGTTCGAATACTGTTGGAGTCGTAAACGGCGAATCAAAGGCCGGATGGCTCCCCAGTATGTTTTCAAGTCAGGCAGATATGGACTACGGCTGGAATGTGGTAATCGTTATGATTGTTACGGTAGCTATGTTCTGTTATCTGAAATATTCCAAGCATGGATATGAGATTGCCGTTGTAGGCGATTCGGTAAATACAGCGCGTTATGCGGGAATCAGAGTTAAGAGAGTTTATATCAGAACAATGCTTCTTTCGGGTGCAATATGCGGTCTTGCCGGTTTTGTTGCGGTTTCCGGTGCAAGCCACACCATTTCAACAAGCACTGCAAACGGAAGAGGATTTACGGCCATAATAGTTGCATGGCTCGCTAAGTTTAACACATTTACAATGATTCTTGTGGCAGGATTGATAGTTTTCCTTGACAAGGGAGCAAGTCAGATTGCGACCGATTACAGAATTAATGAATATGTTTCAAAGATTATCACAGGTATTATACTGTTTTTCCTTTTGGGAAGCGAATTTTTCATTAACTACAGGGTAACAAAGAGAAAGAAAAATCAGTGATTTTTGAAATATGTGACTATTGACTTATCAGAATATGTTAATCGGAAAGGCTGGTATAAATGGAACAGTTATTAACACTAATTCACAGCGCTGTTCAGTACGGAACGGTAATTATGTTCGGTGCTTTGGGCGAGGTATTAACGGAAAAAACGGGACACCTTAATCTGGGGGTTCCCGGACTTATGTATCTTGGTGGTATTTCGGGACTTATGGCATCATTCTTCTATGAGCATAATAATCCTGATGCAAATGTTGCGGTATCTGTAATTCTGGCATTATTCTTCAGTTTCCTTGTTAGCTGTCTGGGTGGACTTATTTACAGTTTCCTGACAATATCCTTAAGAACAAACCAGAATGTTACAGGACTTACCCTTACAATATTCGGTGTAGGATTCGGTAATTTCTTCGGCGGTACACTTCTCAAGCTTGCAGGCGGAGCAGGCCAGATTTCGGTAGATGTTGCTTCAAGCGGATTTACCGCATATATTAAGTCTATTGCGGGAACAAGCACCGATGACCCGTTGTATGCAGTCTTCGGATATGGTTGGATGACATATGTTGCTATTCTTACAGCAATTCTTTTATATGTTATCCTAAACAAAACAAGAGTCGGACTTAATCTGAGAGCTGTGGGAGAGAACCCTGCCACTGCGGATGCTGCCGGTATTAACGTTACAAAATACAAGTATCTGGGTACCTGTCTTGGAGCGGGTATTTCCGGTCTTGGAGGTCTTTATTATACAATGGACTATATTAAGGGAACCTGGGCAAACGACGGTACAATAGAAGCTCTCGGATGGCTTGCCGTAGCTCTGGTTATATTTGCTACATGGAGACCCATAAATGTTATTTGGGGAGCTTATCTTTTCGGAATATGTTATTGGGCATATCTTTATATCCCTAATCTTGGAAGAAAGAGTACAGAACTTTTTAAGGCTATACCTTACGTAGTTACGCTTATTGTTCTTATTCTTGTTTCATTCCGTAAGAAGAAGGAAGACCAGCCACCCGCACATCTTGGATTACCTTATTTCCGTGAAGAAAGGTAATAGAAAAAACTAAAAAGGTCCCACCGTCATTTGGCGGTGGGACCTTGCTTGTTAAATATATGATATTTATCTGTGCTTTGCATAGAAGCTTATTCCCAGAGTATCAGGTCCACAGTGACTTCCTGCTGTAGGATTTACGGGGATTACTTCGATTTTAAGGTCATCACCGTATTTACTTCTGAGCATTTCAATTGCTTTATCAGCTATTTCGCTGCAGTCTGCCTGACCGATAATTACCCGGTGTTCCTTTATGTTGTCCCCAAGTTCATCAATGTAATCCATAATACGCTGAAGGGCTTTCATACGGCCTCGTTCTTTTCCGAGCACGATAAAGTGACCTTCACTGTCAATATGAATAATCGGTCTGATACCGAGAATGGATCCCATAACAGCAGAAAGTCCGTTTACACGTCCGCTGTGATGGAAGAACTTTAAGTCATCGGCAAAGAGATAAACAGGAAAATGTTCAGCATTTTCATCAGTCCATTTCTTAACTTCTTCTATTGATTTACCGGCCTTAAGCATATCGGATATTTCGCAGATAATATTCAGGGCACCGACGGTTATTGTTTTTGTATTAATGGTTTCAAATTTTCTTCCGGGATATTCCTCAAGAAGCTGCTCCACAAGGCTGTTCATAACTGTAAATGTACATGAAAGAACAGGGGAAAAGTGAATATAGAGAATATCATTGCCTGCCTTGAATTCGGGTTCGAAATACTCTCTGTATTTGTATTCGCTTATGCTGCTGGTATTCGGAAGAATACCGCTTCTGAGTTTTTCATAAAATTCATGATATTCAAAAACATCGAAGCTTTCATAGGGAAAAATCTCTTCGCCGTTAATGCTGTATGGCATGCTTATAAGCTTAAATCCGTGTTCCTTACAGAACCGGGGTGTTACATCACAATCGGTATCAACAAAAACTGTTGTCATAGGAGACCTCGTCTAATATTTTTTATAAACCGATTTGATTATATCATTTGATTATTTCAATGTAAATAATCGATTATTGCTAAAGAATATTTTATAAGGATATAAATGTTAAGGTTAATCAGGCATAGTAACCGATGCAGTTCACATGAATGATGTTGTTCTTGTTGGAGCTGCGTTGCTTCAAGCGGCTGGACTTCGTAAGTCCGGAAATGCCGTCTTTATTTAGGCAGGTAGCGCAACGGACTTAAAATATCATTGATATTCGAAAAAATGCTCACAAGCTTTGAAAGAAGTTTCAGGCTTGTGAGCATTTTCAAACCACTGTGAACAGTTACAAGTGGTATTATTCTGTTTGGTTCTTATGGCATTTGGAATAGCCGATTTAGGTATGAGATTGTTATTAGTTAACGAATGTATTTCGAATAACTAACATAAAATAATTAAAGAATTACCTTTATTTCATTTTCAGATGTAAGTTTATCTCCGGGAATCTTGTTTCCGCTTAATTCGACACCGTTAAGAATAACCTTTGAAACACCTGACTGTTTGTGATTGGGGTTCTCAACTGTAATATTAAGCTTGCATCCTCTGAACTTTTTCTCCATGGTAAATGAATCCCATGAAGAAGGAATGGAAGGATTAATAATCAAGCCTTCGGCATCGGGACGCATACCGCAGATACCTTCAACACAACCTACCATAACAGTGGAAGCGGTTCCTGTAAGCCAGTGAACATGAGCACGTCCTTCGAAAGGAGAAGCTGAAGATTCAACAAACTGTCCGTGAACATAGGGCTCGATACATCTGATTTCTGCCTTGTCATTCATTGAAGCAGGAGAGCTTTCAAGGAAGTATTCAAAAGCTCTGTCACCGTGACCCAGAAGGGATTCAGCAAGAATAGCCCAGCCCTGTGACTGTGAGAAAATGCCGCCGTTTTCCTTGGTATCGGGGTTGAAAATATGCATCAGTGCACCATCGAAGAAATGGTCTCTGTAAGGAGGTTCAAGAAGCTTAACGCCGTATTTGGTATTAAGAATATCATGAACGGAGTCCATGGCTTTGTCGCCCTGTTCCTTTGTAGCAAAACCGGAAATTACTGACCAGCTCTGGGGATTAAGCCACATATTTGCTTCGGGATCTTTCTTTGCACCTACGATAACGCCGTCCTCACGGATACCTCTGATAAAGCGGTCTTCATCCCAGCACTTTTCAAGTGTAGCTGCAAGCTTGCCCTGTACATCCTCAATATAGCTCACATAATCTGAATCGTTACGTGATGCAGCCAGCTCCTTCATCATTGACATGGCATAGTAAAGCTGGAATGCAACGAAGGTTGATTCACCCTTTGCTCCGAGCCTTAAGCAGTCATTCCAGTCAGCATGAAGACCTGCAGGCATATTATGGGCACCGAGTCTGTTCATTGAGAAATCGATTGCTTTCTTAAGGTGATCGTAAACACTGGCCTCACCACCGTTTGCATAAACGATAACTTCGTCATAGAAAGCCTTGTTTCCGGTTTCACCTACATATTTGTAAACTGTAGGGAAGAGCCAGAGAGCATCATCGGCACGATATGAGGGATGTCCTGTAGCCTGAACATAGGAAGCATCATCAGGAGTATCTTCGTGACCTGCGTTGTGATTAAATTTAACAAGAGGAAGTCCGCCACCGTTATCAACCTGTGCTGAAAGCATGAAACGAATCTTTTCAAGTGCCATTTCGGGATCAAGATGAATGATACCCTGAATATCCTGAACAGTATCTCTGTAACCGTAACCGTTTCTTAATCCGCAATAGATAAGGGAAGCGGCACGGGACCATGTAAAGGTAATGAAGCACTGGTAAGCATTCCATACGTTGATCATGTTGTTAAACTCGGGAGAAGGAGTGTTTACCCTGAAGCTGTCAAGCTCTGCATGCCAGTAATTCTTAAGCTCTGCAATTTCCCTGTCAACAACACCGTCTGCATTATATGAAGCAATAATGTTATCGGCATCGGCAGGACACTTCTGACCAAGAATGTAAATAAGTTCCTTAGTTTCACCGGGATTTATTGAAATATCAGACTGAAGAGCACCGCAGGCGTTGTTGTTATAGTTCATCATACCGTCGCATCTGCCTGTTTCTACAGCGATAGGATTTGAATAACTTCTGTAGTCACCGATAAATGAATCAAGATTTCCGTTGGCAGCGGTAACATCAGCCTTTGCAAGACCGAAGAAACGCTCTCTGTAGTTGAAACCGTTAGCCTGTTTGCCCTGATTTTCGTTTATATGCTGGACTATTTTATTGCCCATTAATTCTGTACGGGTAATGAAAAGTGTGTACTGAAGGTTAACCTGATCCTGTTCATAGTTATTCTCGTTTGTAAACTCAACAAAACCAAATACAGAAAGCTTCTTTGCTGTCTGAGTATTATTGGTAATCTTTGTACGCCATACTTCATATTCAGCACCCTGAGGTACATAGTAGCTGATTTCGGATCTGATACCCGAATATTCTGAAGTCATAACTGAATATCCCGTACCATGGCGGCACTCACTCTTATAGCTGTCAAGAGGCTTTCCTACAGGCTGCCATGTTGCAGACCAGTAGTCAGCGGTTTCATTATCTCTGATGTAAACATAACGTCCGGGAAGGGACATTTTCGAATTGAAGCGGTATCTGGAAATTCTTCCGTTAGCACCGCTTTTAACGAAGCTGTAACCGCCACCGTTGTTTGAAATGATTGCACCGTATGCAGGTGAGCCGAGATAGTTACACCAAGGAGCCGGAGTATCGGGACGGGTGATAACATACTCTTTGTTTTCCAGGTCAAAATAACCGTAATTCATCTGTAATACCTCCAATAATATTTAGTGGCCTTAGATTAAGCACAATCAATAAAGAAAGCCACTAATGAAATTGTATCATTAGTGACCTGTTTTTACAATCAAATATGAAATTTCTTGAATGGAGAAAACTGGCGTGAAATTTAAGTGAAAATATTTAATAGATATATTTTAGCAAATGAAATGGAAGCTATTATAAAATAAATTCTCCGATAATTTTTCGTATTCTTTTTTCTGCTGCCTCAAGAGAAGCAGAAGTAATACCGCCGTTGAACGATGAGGATGTGGGTACAACACAGAAGGATGCACCGTTATAAGGCATAACATGACAGGGGATATAGTCAATGTTCTCAATTACTAATTTATTGTCAAAAAGATTTTTGCTTATTCTTAAATCAAGAATAATTGTATCATTATTAATATCCCGGACCATACTTGAAACGAAATTACCCATTGAGTACATACAGGGAACTTTTCTGTTGTCATCGGTAATAAGAATATCTTTTCCCTGGAGGCAGTGAGGATGTGAGCCTATAATCAGATCGGCACCGGAATTGGCGATAAAAAGAGAATCTTTTTTCTGATATTCAGTGAGAACTTCTGTATTTTCAATGCCCCAGTGACAGTATACGGTAATGAAGTCAGCACCCTTTGAACGGGCATCCTTTATATCTGCGGAAACTCTGTCTTCAGAGTATAAACTGACCATACTGTTAAGCTGTTCGGGGGTAAGCTTGCCTCTCTGGTTTATGATATGGGTGTAGGAAAGGATAGCAATTCTTATGCCGTTAACATCAAAAATGACATAATTATCCTTAATTTCGGGAGAGGTTCCGGTATGAGCGAAGCCATATTTATCAAGCAGACGGGTTGTTTCGGAAATTCCTTCGGTTCCCCAGTCGCAGCAATGATTATTAGCTGTGGCAAAATAATCAAATCCTGCTTTCCTGAGAGTTTTCAGATATGCTTCGGGACCGTTACACTGAGGACTTCCGCCTATGTTCTTCATTACCTTGGTTAATGGATTAGAAGGAGATATGAGAGTTTCAAGATTGCCGCATACAAGGTCTGCGGAATTAAAAAACGGTGCAACCAGGCTGTAAGAGGCATCAAAATCAAAGCCGTTTCTTGTCTCGGCACTGAACTGCTGACCGGCAAGACACATAAGGTCACCGGTAAACATTATATTTGCTGAGCAGTCGGTATGTTCACAGTCGGCAAAATGATAGACTTTTTTCTGACCGGCCTTCATAATCCTTTGAAACAATGTTTTTTCTTCATCGGGTTGCAGCTTTTTCCAGATTCCGTCGGAATCTTTACTGTAATCCGGAAGCACAGGCTTTGCAGAAATTTTGGAATTAAAGAGCAGTATGAAGGAAAATGTAAATATAAAAAACGTAAGTAATTTTATTTTCATGCTTTATTGTTGGGAGACTGTCAGTGCCAATTTACAAAAATGAATAATTAACACTTAAAGTCAATTAAAAAATACAGCGGTTTCGAGTATTACATAGTGCAATTTCATAAGTGTATGTCAAAATCCGATTAGCTTTTTGAGCATCATAATGTAAGATATTTTTTTTCCACACATACCTGACAAAAGGTATCGTACATTTGACCGGTGTATCATAATATTATAATATTCTATGAATACAATCAATAAAATTTGTATTTTGGTTTGTTATCATATTTGAAATATGACAGAATAAAATTAATCTTTTTTTTAAGGATTTCTTAATGTAATTTGAATTATATAAAAGCAGCCTGCTTTTAACGAGCAACAATCGAAGCGGTTGCGAGTCTTAAATGCAGATAAAGTTAATATCGAAGATCGAGTTGATATTGAGATCTTTTACAGCAGAATCTGTTACAAAACACCGTAAAGAAATATTTCAACATGGTAGACAAAATCTTGACAGAAAATGTATTGACATATAAGCCGCGGTAACATATAATAGCTTTTGTCATGGACCCTGACTCAGTTAAGCGGCTTCTCCGGTCGTCTACTTGGTCGGTATTATTAATACTTCTTTGTGATTAAAGTCATGAAGTCGGGTCGACAATAATTTTTAGGAGGTAATCGAAATGATTACAAAGGAGAAAAAGGCAGAAATCATCGCTAAGTTTGGTAAGAATGCAGAGGATACCGGTTCTACACAGGTACAGGTTGCTCTTCTTACAGAGAGAATCAATGAGCTCACAGAGCACTTAAAGGTTCATCAGAAGGATCATCATTCAAGACGTGGTCTTCTTATGATGGTTGGTCAGAGACGTGGTCTTCTTGACTATCTTCAGAAGCAGGACATTAACGCTTATCGTGACCTTATTGAGAAGCTTGGTCTCAGAAAGTAATTTGCCCAAAGGTTGTTAAGTCAATCATGGCACTTGTCATATGGCAGGTGCCATTCTTTCTTTTAGGAGGTTTTTGAATGAACTATTCTGAGGCGAAGGATTTTATATTTCATGAATCAACAGCAGGCTCTGTTTACGGACTTGAACGTGTCAGAACACTTGCTGATTATATGGGATTGCCCTCGGAAGGCTGCAAACTGATTCATGTGGCCGGAACAAACGGAAAAGGGTCAATATCAAGAATGCTGGCTTCCTGTCTTTCTGAAAGCGGAAAAAGAGTAGGTATATTCAATTCGCCCTTCCTGAATGAACCCACCGAATATCTCTGTGCTGACGGACAGGATGCGTCTGAAGAGGAATATGCTTCTGTTGTTGAAAAAGTAGCAAAAGCCTGTAATGAGATAAAGGAAATAATTCCTGAATTTATGATGCCCACGGAATTCGAACTTTCATTCTGTGCGGCGTTGGAATATTTTAAGGAAAAAGAATGCGATTATGCTGTTATTGAATGCGGGCTCGGGGGATTAACCGACGCTACCAATATCATACCGGCACCTGAACTTGCGATAATAACTAATATTGGTCTGGATCATACGGCACTTCTTGGAAATTCAATTGAAGAAATAGCAGAACAGAAAAGCGGAATAATTAAAAAAGGCTGTGATGTGGTGGCGTATCCTTCTACAGCAAATGCATTAAATGTAATTGAAGAAAAATGCAGGGCTGAAGACTGCAGGCTGTTTATTGCAGAAGAAAACCCGGATGAAGATATTAACGAAGAATATATAAATGCTTTATCCCTTAAGGGAGAATTTCAAAAGAAAAATCTGGCGGTTGTACTAAAGGCTGTTGAAGTGCTGAATTCCCGAAAATATTCTAAGTGTTCTGAAGACGAATCGGAAAGTGGTTCTGAAAGTGCTTCGGTAAGTGAAAATGAAAATAATGATATAGTTCAAAATGAAGCTGACATTGCAAAGAAGGACTTTATCTCAAAAGATGCTGTCATAGAGGGTCTGAAAAATGTAGAATGGCCGGGACGTTTTGAGGTAATAAGGGAAAATCCTTATATTGTAATTGACGGGGGACATAATAATCAGTGTATAGATGCCCTTACCGAATCTCTTGACGGCATAGGATTTGACGGTGGAATTCTGGTAATCGGTGTTATGAAGGATAAGTCATATGAAACAATGTTTAAGAAGCTTCAAAAATATGTAAGTTATGTTATCACAACAGAACCCGCAAATCCCAGAAGACTTAATGCAGAAGAATCCTTAAAGGTCTGGAATGAACTTGGCGTAAGCGGAGAGGCGATACGAAATCCCCGGGAAGCTGTAAAGCATGCTGTAGAATTATCCAGTGAAAGCTTAAATGTACTAATAGCAGGTTCTCTTTACATGGTAGGAGATATAAGAAAGGAACTGTTGAAGGAAAATGGTTAAAGATAATAAAAAGCTCCGCGTTTGCGCAATGTCATTAAGTTAATAAAGCTAAATGATGTGTGAAAAAGAACAGATAGATATGAAACTGCATATCTGCCTGTTCTTTTTTCTAATCTCACAAATTTTCAAGGTTTTGGGTACCACAAAAAGACAGATTGTTCATCTGCCACAAAGAACTTATAATAAGAATGATTAAGCAACTCTGTATAGAAAACTTACAGCTGCCT
>JAZQNG010000059.1:0-4260 GCA_045627205.1 Lachnospiraceae bacterium | reverse complement strand
TTACATTGAGTTCAATTACAATTAAAAGAGATGATAAAACAAATATCGTTGTACAGGTTGTAACGCCTGAAGAAAGCAAAAAGATTATTTCAGCAGAAGATGCAGAAATGGATATCAGAGCAAGTGAAGCTGTGAAGGCAGCTATCTCTAAAGCAAAAATATGTAAAAAACCGATAGCCAAGTATGATGTGGTTAAAAAAAGGCATATATAGAATATGCAAATGGGGAGATAAAGTATGTTGAATAGACAGCCGATGCGCTTGGTTTTTGCCGGTCCGAATGGATCGGGGAAAAGCACAATCACTCAGTACTTTGAAAAGGTAGGCTTGTATACAAACGCTGATGAGATGGTTGCAGCAATGCATATCAGTAACGAGGAAGCAGCTGTATTGGCAGATAAAATCTATTGTAGGCCGGCAGTATTATGGTGTAAATAATTATTATCTTAGTCGATCCGGAGCTACTGTTACAGTATATACCGATAATTCAAATCTGCCTGTCAGAACATATCATGTTCCTGATGGCCTGGGGACTGTTTGGACTGTATTCAGGTATGGCCCGGTTACTCAGACCTTTACAGATATAAATACGATTTCAGCATAAGGCATGGGGGAATGAATTTATGAAGAGAATAATTCAGATTTTTATCATGTTCACTGCCTTGATGCTTTCAGCCTGTCAGAGTGAGACGGATAAGAACTCAACAATGGAAGAAAATCCGGCTGTGACGGAGGCACAGACAACTTTGGACGCACAAATAACTGAGAAAACGATGGAAAATGTAGATATGCAGATAACAGAAGAATTAGATACAACCAAGCCGGAGCAGGAGGTTCTGTTTGTGTACTCTGTTACGGGAGATGATTATAAGAGTAATTCTGTGTGGGTGATTGATGTAGAGGGAAAATGTTGCGATGCAAATGTTGAAATAAAAGACCTTCTCTCACAAGAGGATTGGTATGATTTACTGATCAACAATCTGGATGATGAGATAAAAAGTATGGTAACCGGCGAACAGCTTGATGTGATGTATGATTTCATTAACCAGGGTGTCTATGGCGGACTTGTAAAATCGATATACGATATAAAAGATTATCCTGGAATATCTATTTGGTTCATAGAAGGGCTTGCGGAGACATGGAACTGCTTAAGCTGGCATCATTTGGTTATTACTGTGAATGCCGCAGTTCGAAGAAGGCAAGAAAATTCGTCAAATGGCTTTCGGAAATTGGGAGATTTACGTTTGCGGGGGCATCTTTTGAAGATGTATATGGAGAAATCGCGGAATAGATAAATAAATATTTTAAGGGGTAATATTTATAATTATGGCTTTTTAAACTTTTGAGAGGCTTGGGCCCCTTGAGTCCGGCGAACGGCAGTCATTATTTTGTGATTGTTGACGAATATTATGAAACGGAAATCATATCGGGTGAAGAAGACCGTGAAGTGGTAATAAGGCTTCCTTATGGCAGTCATGTGCTCAAGGTAAGGATGTTTCCTTGGGATGATGAAGGATTTTTTGACGAAGCGGAATATGCGAGACATGATGATTTCAGGTTTACTATAGGAGACAGTGCTACGTGGATATAGCTTGATCAGGGTACGGTATTCAGGTCTTCGAAGCTGAAAATTTTATGATGAAGCGCGGGTAAAAGGGGACGAATTTTTATATGAATAAGGAAATATTGCCTGATGATATTCCGGTAACAATTCCGGATGAAACGACAGCTTTCCGTGTTGAAAACGGAAGGCTTTATAATGGTGAGTGGGAGTGCTTCCCGCCGCAGCTTGAACGCAATGAATTTGGGAATTTTCAGATAGTCCGGATGCAGAAGAGGGATACATATGATTCATTTGAATGGGGAATCAGCTACAGGGATATCGCTCCATATAAATCGTGCCGCATTAACGGACAGAGTGCAAAAAAGATTATTAATAAAGAGGAGCTGAGAAGAAGGGTCCTGATATTAAGACATGCCGTGCAGGGGACCGAATTTGAGTGGTGGACTGAAGGCTATGACAGGCTACTTGCTTATCTTGAGAAGGAGACGGTAGAGGAGGAACTTATCGGAAATCCGGTGGAATGTGCCGGAAAGGCCCTCGAGTTTGGACGAAAATACAATAAATCTGCGCAACCGTGCGAGCAGATTAAGAAGCTTTATGATATGGCAGGTGTGCCATTCACGGAGGCTGCAGCGGACTTTTTCGATAAATACGGTGGGATTTTTGTTGATACGAATGTCCTTCAAAACGTTAGAGGTGAAATGCGCCACATAGATTTTGAGGTGTTATTATTCGGAACATACCCGGACCGCTTTGATTCAGATGTTGATGAACTGCGTGAATATTACACAGAGTGCACTGAAGCCGGTTACCCCGATGAACCGGAATGGCCGGATATTCCGACCTTCGTAAAATCACATCCGGAGTGGGAGGCTGTGCCGGTAGGTCAGAGCGGGTATTACTATCCAGCCGTCATCTGGGTGGCAAAGGGGGGACGAATCCTTGCTTTTCACGATTATAATGACGATGAGCTTCAGGAATATGCCGACTTTGCAGAATTTATGGCATATGAGCTCAAGAATAATCCTCCTGCAGTAGTAAGAAAGAGGGAGACATTATAGGAAATGCATTATAAAAAACTTATATACAACTTGGGGTAAAAAAGGCTAAAAAGGTTAACAAAAAAATTATTAAAAATATGGTGAGTATTGTCTGGACAGATTGTGAATAGTAACGATTTATATGGAAAATATGGATTAGGAATTGACTTTTTTGCGAAAATTATGTAGCTTACAAGGGAAATACTGAAGGAAGCAGGATGGGAAAGCAGTTAGCTCGTCCCAGCAGTTGTCCGCTACGCTCTCAACAATAGGAGGAGAAATGAGAAAAAGATTAAATTTATTATTATGTTTTGTTTTAGTTGTTATTCTGACGGCCTGTAGCGCAGGCAAGCCTGAAACGTCAGATTCCGATGGAAAGGATAGCAGTGCTGTTCCAACAGCTTCTGAAGGCTCGGATGTAAAGACAAATACACCCTCAGGTGACAGCACCGGAGAACAGGTAGAGACAGGACTTCAGACCCCTGATGAAGGAGCACGTGAAGCTGCTGAGATTGCGAACAGGTATTCTGAAATTCTGACCGATGAGCTGAAGTGGGAATACAACTCAGCCAGCAAAACCATCGTAATTTCAGGTGAAGGTCCTATGAGGAGCTATAAGTCGGAGGTTCCCGCATGGGATGTTTATGCAGGTGAGGCAGAAAGGGTTGTAATAGGTGATAAGATTACATCCGTCGGTGATATGGCCTTCTGGGCATTTTCTGCACTTACGGAGATAAAGCTTGGCGATGATATTGAATATATAGGTGATTCGGCCTTTGCCGACTGCTATTCATTAAGAACGATGAATTTTCCGGAAAATCTGAAATATGTTGGCTTGAATGCATTTGTTAACGCGCTTCTCCACAGCGATAATGGCTTTGTATTTCCTGATGGAGTGGAGTATATAGAGTCAAACGCCTTTTTCTCGGCATTCAAGGAGTCGTATGTTTCACTGCCGGCTTCAGTTAAATACATAGGAGCATATGCCTTTGCTAACTGCTTTGTTCAGGAATACCGTGTAGATGAAGGAAATAAAGCATATGCTTCAGTTGACGGAGCATTGTATTCAAAGGATATGACGACGCTTTTATATTATCCTCCCCTTAAAACAGATAAGATTTACGAGGTCCCTGATACTGTGCAGACCATTAAAAGAGATGCTATAGAGGTATCAAATTATCTTGAGAAAATTGTTGTTCCGAAGAGTGTAAGCCTGATTGAGGAGGGTGCCATCTACTGGAATTATGCACTTACCGCTATTGATGTAGCTGCTGAAAACGAGACATATAAGTCTGAGGACGGTGTCCTTTATACAAAGGATGGAAGGAAGCTCATTGCTTATCCGTTGGCTGCAGACAGAATTGAGTATACCGTATCTGAAGGAACGGAAGAAATATGTGAATATGCCTTCAGCCATGCTGAAAAACTCGAAAAGGTCCATGTAAAGGATGGCTTGAAGCGAATCGGCAACAGTGCTTTTATGAACTGTAGCAATATGGTTTCCATAGGACTGCCTGCAGGACTGGAGAGCATAGAAGAAAATGCATTTTGCTGGTGTGACGGACTGACCAGGGTTAATTATTTTGCCGGAAAGGATGAATGGGCAAAAATCACTATCGGTGAGGGAAATGACGTGCTGTCTTCGGAAATTGTATAC
>JAZQNG010000058.1:0-9910 GCA_045627205.1 Lachnospiraceae bacterium | reverse complement strand
GTCGGCCATTTCAATTTTTCTGAGTTTGCCTTCTTCTGCCAGTACATTCAGATTTCTGTAGACAGTCCCTTTTCCTACCGCCCTGTGTTTTTTTTGAACGCATTCATAAACCTCATCGGCCGTAGGATGATTTGCAAGACTTCTTACAGCATCAAGTACCATTTCTTTTTGAATTGTATTTCGTCTCTCCATCCTGCCTCCTATTAGGAATTGTTACCAATAAGTATAATATCTCAATAGTATCGGTTTGTCAAGACAAAACATAATTTCGTTTCTGTCAGGTAAACGTTGGCACTGCCGTGCCGGCGGGGGGGATTATCATGCACTAACCCTTCAGTTTTTCACGGTTTACGGTGCTGTCCGCCAAGTCCCTGTCCCGCAGGGCTTGAACCCTGTATGTGGCAACGAAAACACGTCGTTTTCTTATGTCACACACAGGGTTCTGCCTCTGCGGATTACGTTTCCCCGGGACAGCACCTTTGTTAGGAAACATGCTGCAGTGGTTATGCTTCATACGCTTTGCCACTATGCTCCATTCAGACTGGCTTTCGGTCTGGCCATCATCGTATACTGTCGATGATACCCTCATTGTAAAGCGGGGCGAGGTTACCTGCTCGTCAGATGCCCCATACAGCCTTATCTCACATTCACATAAGCCTTCGACTGCCACGGTCTGTGCGGTGAATTCATCTCTGAATTGAGTTCATTCAGCTTATTCTACTGCTCATTGATGGCTGAAATCTTGCTCTGATATTCCGCAAGGATTTTCTTTTCCACTTCGGTTGTGGCTGTTGTCTCCAGTGCATTAGCAAGAAGTGTCCTGCCTACTTTTACGCCTACTCGAGCATAAAAAAATGCCCTCTGCCTACCCCTAAATCGACCTTTTTCAACTCAAAATAACACAAAATAAAAATGCCCCAAACACAGTATTTATCTATGTTTGAGGCATTTTTCAATGCATGAGCCACTCGGGACTCGAACCCGAGACAACTTGATTAAAAGTCAAGTGCTCTACCGCCTGTGCTAGTGGCCCTTATTCATTTCTGCAGGAGCTCCTGCCTGCCAAGCAGGGCTAGCTGGATTCGGACCAGCGAATGCAGGAGTCAAAGTCCTGTGCCTTACCGCTTGGCGATAGCCCTATATACTTTGAAAAACAAAGCCTTAAAGCGAAGGGTGGGTACTGGGACTCGAACCCAGGGCCTCCAGAGCCACAATCTGGCGCGCTAACCAACTGCGCCATACCCACCATAAAGGTACATTAAACAAAAAATTCTAATCCAGATACCATCTGAATTAGAAAACGTGCCAGAAGGGATTCGAACCCCCGACACACGGCTTAGAAGGCCGTTGCTCTATCCAACTGAGCTACTGGCACAACTCATTGACTTCCGTCATCCGGTTGAGAAAAGTCTTGGCGCATCCCGGACCGACCATGTCGTCCCGAAACAGTTGCAACTATACTCAATCAAAAAGCGGGTGATGGGAATCGAACCCACGTGTCCAGCTTGGAAGGCTGGTGTTCTACCATTGAACTACACCCGCAAATACAATATTCAAATACGTCGGGGTGACAGGACTTGAACCTGCGACCTCTAGATCCCAAATCTAGCACTCTAGCCAAACTGAGCCACACCCCGTACTACCTGCTCGAGAATGTGTTTTTCTCACAACGCAAGGAGTATTCTATCACAGCAATTTTTAATTGTCAACAGTTTTAATATAAAGTTTTCAAAAAAATTTACTATGGTTTTGGACTATTCCCTCTTTATCAGATACCTGATATATCCTATCCTGTTTTTCTTTTTAACAAATGCCCTCAATTCGTCATTATTTTTAACAACAGACTCATATATCACGTCAATATCGGTGACAGTCGAATATGAAAGTCTCTCATAGCAGGAAATAAATTCCATAAGTTCGCCCGGCAACCTCGTTGCGGCACGCTTCGAAAACTCCTCAAGAGTTGCGCCCTCTTCCATTGCAAATCCAAGATACCCGAGAAGCTTTATATTGCGTCTGCATATTTTTTTAGCCTTTTTTTCTTTGTCCAGACGTTTAAACCGATATGCAATCAACAGCCGGTCAAAAAGAAAAATTAACAGTATAAAACAAAGACAGCAGACTGCCGGGATTACGATATAATACCATTTGACTTTGGAGACTTCCCCATCGTTCTCAACCGCAGTCTCCGTTACGTTCTCTGAAATCTCAGTTTCTCTTTCCTCCATTGCCTTGTATGGATTGATTCCCATCTCCTTCATGCGCTTAGCAATTTCCGCATTTTCGGCATCCGTATTCCAGCCCGTTGCCTCCTCGCCATAGCCGGGAGTAGGGTCAAATGTAATCCAGCCTATCCCGTCAATATATGCCTCAGGCCATCCATGAGCCATTCCCGAAAGAACATTCCTGGTTTTTGCATCCGACTTCGGAACATAATAGCCCTGGACATATCTCACCGGTATTCCTTCAGCTCTTGCCATTATTGAAAAAGCTGTTGCAAAATAGCTGCAATATCCCTTCTGATTCGTAAAAAGCATATAATCAAGGAATTCGCCTTCACTATCAATTTCCCGCGGTAAATCACCGGGATTTTCAGTGTATTCGAAGCAGCTTAGAAGGGCTTCTATCCTAAAAAGCCTGTCAACATCACTGTCGCAGCCGTCGCAGATATTATTCAGAAGTTCCCTTGCCGCGTCGGATATCTCCGGCCTTTTTGCATATTCCGAATAAATCATTTCGCGATATGCAAGATAATCGTTATAGGAACAGCCGTTTTCACCGATCAGTCCAAGCTTTCTTACCGTATTGTTCCAATTCTCCCTGCTTATCCGGCTTTGGGTTCCCAGAAAATCGTTATAAAGGGATCCGCCACGATTCAGCACACAATAAGTAACGCTATAGGTACTCTTATAGCCCTTTGCACTGTTAAACCGGACATTTCCTGAATTGTAATACATATCCTGTGCATCCAGTTCGCTCTGTCTGAGCATGCCTTTTTCAGGTACAAAGGCATATTCCGATTTCATTTCATCGTAGGTAATATCTATAGGGAAGCGTTTAACAATATCAAAATCCCTGTCCGCATCCGCATAATTATTTATAGCTGCATAAAGCTCAATTATATCAAGCAGATTTGAATAATCGTAATCCCCCCGCAGGGTCCATTCACGTCCGTTAAAGGTATCAAATTTCTTGCCCTCAAGGTAAAACTCCGGAGTTGTATTGAAATAGCATTCCACCGAAAGTTCAATCTCGTCGGAATATGAAATATCTCCGCCAAGACTTCCCCGGTCGCTGAAGCCGATTCTGTTATTTTCAAAATAATCCTCTGAGGAATACAGTGATATTTTTTCGGAAATACTCCTGCAGACATTCCCGACAAAGGAAGCAATATTCCTTACAAAGCCCCACTGATATGGAGTGTCCGGTGCCTTTACGGCAGAAAGCCCCGCAACAAGTACTACGACGAACGGAGCTATAAACACCATATGTGATTTTCTGTCCGGATAGCCCTTCTTTTTCCAATTGAGCTGTATTTCATCAAGTGCCGACAGAAGCAGAAGGAACAGAACCATTACAATTCCAACCTGGTTCGTAGTCTGGCGGAACACAACTATCAGGACAAGACCAACTATGGCAATCCCTGATAATGCAAGGCGTATTTTTCTAAAATCCACAACCAGCAGACCGACTATGAAGCTGGCCACACCCATGCCAACAGCAAGCCACACCCATTTTTCCTGCAGAATCAGGGAAATTTTTTTACTATCCACAAACAACAGTATGCCTGTAACAGGCGCCAGAATTATCCCTGTCATGATCAGGCGCCCGCGTATTTTCAGTATTTTAAAGGTTGCACACAGTCCGCATACAGCCAGCGCTATCATTACATCCCCTGCCGATGAATCAAAACGAAGGGCAGGCTCTCCTAAAAGAACTGCCGCAATGCAGATTGGAATTGTGTATAGAAGCTCATATGCCAGGCTGATTGCCTTACTATTCTCCATGCTTTACGCAACCTCCATCATAAAATCCATTAAAGCTACCATCAGCCGCATAATTCCATCAGATCCATATCAAGGCCAACCTGACGGAAGCTGATTCTGTATTTTGAAGCATCAATCCCATCCGGTTCATTCAGACTGTCAGTCACCAGATAAACCATTACCGGAATATTGTTATTACTTAATATCAAAGCAGCCTCAGCCATCACAGGCGTCCACTCATGCACAAGGAAAATAACCGTATGGCTGTCCATCACCTCGGGCATCTGCAGCGTCTGTTCAAACAGCTGGTCCGTGCCCTGCGTTGACTTAAAGCTAAAGGCTGACATTTCCGAATAGTATTCTTCAAAATTTTCTACTGCCCGAAGCTCCCTGCAGACCATTTTACCCGTATTCAGATAAATCTCATTTACCTTTATTTTTTTCTGAAGAACATAATAGGTCAGTGCAAGATTCAGCTCAAGGAGCTTGTTTTCTATCGGCAGGAATTCCACCGGCTCCTGGCCATAGCGTGTGGAATCCATAATGATGCTGACTCCGGGCTCATCCTCTCCTATCCTTTTCCTTACCTTAAGCTTTCCGGTTTTAGCCGTTGTCTTCCAGTTAATAAAACGTATATCATCACCCTGAAAATAATCGCGCACCGGGATATCCGGTTCATTGCTTCTGAAGGAATTTTCATGGACAAAGCTTAAGGTCGCCTCCAGCTCGGACATCCCGTTCAGGTAAACTATCTTCGGTCTTACATTTACTGTAAAGGGTGATTTATTTTTAAAGGTGATTGTAAAAAGGCGCAGAAAATCACGGACTACGATTTTCTCAATTCCAACCTCATAATTGCCCCTGTATTTGCATACAAGGACAGTCTGCTTCTGGATTCCCGTAAAAGGGGCAAGCTCGTATTCCGTATCTGTTTCTATTCCGTTGATTGTTGAAAGGGTTGAATAAAAGACAACACTTATCCCCGCATAAGTGAGGATATCTTCGTTTTGAAGAGTAAAATAGAAATCAACATTCTGACCGGCCACTACGCCCTTACCCTCAATCCGTTGAAAAACCTTAAATCTGTAGTAAACTATCCCAAGATATATCAACGCAATGACGGGTAAAAAAAGCATCATCCCACAAAAGCCGTATGTAACCGGTCCCCCATAAAATGAAATTCCAACCAGAGACAAAACAAAAAGCCCCAGCCAGATAAGTTTGTTTCGCTTCATAGGCTTCTCCGTTTAATCAGGTATATAAAGGCCGTAAATCCCCTTCTGCCTGAATACCCTGTATATTCAGGCAGAAGAACCGATTGTCCTGTCTCAGCCGATCGGTACCTTTGCCTTGATTACAATATTGGCAAGGATATTGTCAACACTCTCCTTGACAATTCTTGCTTCAGGCGTCAGAGTAATACGGTGATGAAGGACATTCACCGCAACGGCCTTCACATCATCCGGCTTTACAAAATCCCTGCCGTTTAAGTATGCTGCCGCCTGAGACGCTCTTACAAGGAAAAGCAGTGCACGTGGGCTCGCACCCATTACAAAGGCCTTTTCCTGTCTTGATTTGCCTACAATATCCTGCATATATGAAAGCATGGCGTCATTTACCTGAACCATTAATACCTCTGCCTTCATCTGCTTTATTTCATCCATACTGATTATCTTTGTGATATCATCCGGTCTTTTCCCCGCAACAAAATTACGGGCCATAAGAAGCTCTGATTCTGTATCGGGATACCCCATCGAAAGCCTCATCATAAAACGGTCCATCTGTGCCTCCGGAAGCGGATAGGTTCCAAGGAATTCCACAGGATTCTGCGTTGCAATAACCATAAACGGGTCCGGAAGCGTGTATACATTCCCGTCAACCGTTATCTGTCCCTCTGCCATTGCCTCAAGAAGCGCTGCCTGGGTTTTAGGCGAGGTACGGTTTATCTCGTCCGCAAGAATAATCTGATGCATCAGTGCACCCTCGTGATACTCAAAATCATTTGTCTTCATATTGAAAACAGACATTCCGAGTACATCGCCCGGCAATGTATCCGGTGTAAACTGAATACGTCCGAAGCTGCAGTCCACCGCCTTTGCAAGTGTTCGTACAAGCGTTGTTTTTCCCACACCGGGAACATCCTCCAAAAGAACATGCCCCCCTGCAAGAAAGCAGATCAGCAGATTTTCAACCACATCGGATTTTCCGACAAAATATTCATTTATTTCTTTTCTTAGCTTATCTACCATTCTCCGATACCCCCACATAAATTTTATCGGCTACCCCATATAAGCCTCATTCATCATGTAAAACAGATATGCTTTTACTGCCCAAAGTCACACGTCGGGTACAAAAACCGGACTCAGATATCCGTCAGCTTCAGGTCGTTCGGCCGTATCCAGCCAAGCCTTCTGAGTACAAGGCAGAAAATTTCCGATAAAACTGCAGGAAGAATAAAGGAAATCAGAACAAGTCCGATCCAGTCCGAAGCAGTAATTGCAGCCTTTGTCCCTTCGGCAACAGAATTTACCCAGCCCGTATATACACCGATCTGTCCAACAAGACCACAGGTTCCCATACCCGATGAAATAGCTGCTCCGTCCATACGAAGTTCGAAAACGCAGGTCGCTATCGGTCCGGTGATTGCCGCAGCCAGTGTAGGCGGTATCCAGATTGCAGGACGTTTAATGATATTGCCCATCTGCAGCATACTGGTTCCAAGTCCCTGGGACACAAGTCCGCCGACACGGTTTTCACGGAAGCTCATTACCGCAAAGCCAATCATCTGTGCAGAACAGCCTGCTACGGCTGCTCCTCCTGCAAGTCCTGTCAGCCCCAGTGCAGCACATATCGCTGCCGAGCTGATAGGCAGTGTCAGCACCATACCGACAACTACCGAAACCACGATTCCCATCAGGAAGGGGTGAAGCTCCGTGGCGTCCATTATAAGTGTTCCGAAAAGATTTGCCAGTTCTCCGATTGCAGGTGCAATTCCCATCGAAAGAAGAACACCTACAGTAATGGTAATACAGGGAGTGACAAGAATATCCACCTTCGTGGTCTTTGAAACAAGCTTCCCGATTTCAGTGGCAAGAATCGCAATAAAAAATACTGCCAGCGGTCCCCCGGCTCCGCCAAGCGTATTTGCTGCACTTCCGACTGCCAGCATTGAAAAAAGGACAAGCGGAGGTGCCTGAAGCGCATAGGCTATTGCCATAGCCATGGCAGGACCTGCCATTCCCTTTGCATACCCACCGATATCAGTTATCACCTGACATTCCGTAAGCTGACCTATCGTGGCTATTATCGTACCGATCAGAAGTGAAGCAAACAGACCGTTTGCCATTGCTCCCATTGCATCAATAAAATATCTCTTAGGTGAAGGTACTATGTTCTTTTTTGCAAGAAACTTCATGAAAGCTCCCTGCTTCTTTTCTTCTGCTGCCTGTGTACCCTGTACATTTTTATCGCTCATTTTATTTCCTCATTTTCGTTCTAATATCTGAAAGCCTGTCCAGTGCCTTATTCAGGGTCTCATCCTGCTTTGCAAAATGGAATCTGATAAGATTGTTTACCGGCTCCCTAAAAAAGCTCGAGCCCGGAACCGCACCGACGCCGACCTTTTTTGCCAGGTCAATACAGAATTCATTGTCATCCGTGTAGCCGAATTCACTGATATCCATCAGCACATAATAAGCTCCCTGAGGGTCCGTAAAGGGAATCCCGAGACTTCTGAGGCCTCCCGTAAACAAACCCTTCATATGAGTATAATGCGCCTGAAGCTCCCGATAATATTCATCACCGAACTTTAAACCGACGGTAGCCGCTTCCATAAGCGGAGCCGCAGCCCCGACGGTCAGGAAGTCGTGTACCTTCTTTACCCGGTCTATAACCTCAGGAGGTGCAATTACATAGCCAAGCCGCCAGCCGGTGATGGAATACGTCTTTGAAAGTGAATTGCAGATGATTGTCCTCTCCCGCATTCCCGGAAGTGAGGCCATATAGGTATGCACGTTCGGTGCATAAAGAATATGTTCATAAACCTCGTCCGTAATGACCCAGGTATTGTATTTTACAGCCATTTCGCCAATCAGCATCAGTTCATCCCTTGTAAAAACCTTTCCGGTGGGATTTGCCGGGTTGCAGATGACGATTGCCTTTACATTCTGCTTAAAGGCATTCTCAAGAACATCTGCATCAAAGCCAAAATCCGGAGGAACAAGCGGAACATATACCGGCTCTGCGCCGGAAAGGATCGTATCTGCACCGTAATTCTCGTAAAACGGTGAAAAAACGATAACCCTATCGCCGGGATTTACCACAGACATCATCGACGCCATCATTGCCTCAGTGCTTCCGCAGGTAACCACTATTTCACTGTCAGGATCTACCTTCATGCCTGAAAAATGCTCATGCTTTGCTGCAAGTGCCTCACGGAAGTTCTGTGCGCCCCAGGTCAGTGCATACTGGTGAGGTCCCCCGGTGGCAATCTCCTCCAGCCTGTCCGTAATGGCCTTCGGCGGAGCAAAATCAGGGAATCCCTGAGAAAGATTTATTGCCCCGTACTGGTTTGAAATTCTCGTCATCCTTCTGATGACGGAATCCGTAAAAATCGATGTTCTTTTACTTAATTCCGGCATTTTACTGTTCTTCCTTTTCGGGCTGTCTTCTTTACGCTAAGCGATTTCAGCCCTTCTTATTTTTTTTATGTTTTTTATCTGAACCTTCTTCAGCCTTTTTATCAGGCTCCTCGTTTTTGTTTTCTGTAGACTCCTTCTCGGAAACCTCAGCATCATTTTTTTCGTCCTCAGGCTTTTTTTCTGCCTCTGCTTCCTTTTCTGTTTCGGATTCTGCCTTTTTATCTGCAGGCTCAGAAGCCTTCTTTTCAGCCTCTTCCTTCGCCTTCTTTTCAGCCTCTTCCTTTATCTTTCTTTCCGTCTCCTCCTGAAGCTTCTTTTCAAGCTCTTCCTTTGTTTTCCTCTCAGCCTCTTCCTTTGCCTTCTTTTCGGCCTCTTCCTTCGCCTTTTTATCAATCTGCTCCTGGGCTCTTCTGGTAGCATCCTCTGCTGCGGCGCTGATACGTGCCTCCACATCATCTGCAAGATTTGTCTCCATTGAAGCCTTCAGCTTCTTCATTTCCTTTTCCTTCAGACGTATATCGCTGTTCTTTGCACCGGGACCGCTGAAAATGTCGCCTATCATCATAAACGGCCATGAAATAATGGCACCAAGCAGTTTAAAATATCCCGGAATATGTGCTCCATGGATATTACCGCAAAGGGCAATATATACCGCAAAGGACAGAACAAACGCAAAAACAAGCATGCCGCCCATACAGATCAGGCCATATATCGGACTATTAATAATCAGAATAATCCATCCGACTATGGAACCGATTAAAAATAAATCTGCAAGAATACATATTATATTTTTTGATGCACTCTTTTTCGACTGAAATACCTCAACTGAATCAAATCCATTGTTCCCCATATAGATACCTCCGGTTATATTTTCTGCATTTATATTCTCTGCAAACGCTAAAAGAATCTGAATTCGTAATAAAAAATAGGCAGTGAATACTATCCACTGCCTATTATATCATAAAAAATTGTATATTAAAAGGGTATAAGTTATAGTAGTTCCCCCACCGTATAAATGATGGGTGAAATTTGCCATTCCTTCCCGATGCAACGCCGGGAAAGTGAAATTTCGAATTGCAAACACATTGACAGTACGGCTTTTCTCTCGGTTCACCATATCTGTCTGAAAGAAAAAAACGACCCGGAAATCACCGAATCGTTTTAGAATTCCCCTGTTAATTTTTCTTTAGATTTTTTCTGTCGATTCGACCTGACCCGGCAGTACCTCTGCGAGTTCTTTTTCAAGTTCTTTTTCAAACTCTTCTACCGATACCGCCTTTGCTG